>PLZO01000079.1 GCA_003152165.1 Chloroflexota bacterium | reverse complement strand
CCACCACCGCCCTCGACGTGACCATCCAGGCCCAGATCCTCGAACTGATGAAGCGGATCCAGGCGGAGAGCGGCGCGGCGCTCCTGCTGATCACCCACGACCTGGCGGTGGTGGCCGAGACGGTCCAGCGGGTCGCGGTCATGTATGCCGGCAAGATCGTCGAGTCGGGCGCGGTCGAGGAAACGCTCCTCCAGCCAAAGCACCCGTACACGGAAGGCCTGCTGACCTCGATCCCCTCCCGGGTCGCACGCGGCCAGCGGCTCAACGTGATCAAGGGCACCGTTCCCAACCCGTTCCGACTGCCCAAGGGCTGCCGCTTCGAGCCTCGTTGTCCGTACTCCTTCGAACCGTGCAAGCCCCACGAGCCGCCCCTCGAGGCGATCGGGGGGGACCGCCGGGTGCGCTGCTGGCTGCATGTTCCAAAGGACAAGATCCCGGTCGACGCGCCCAAGCCTGGGTCCCAACCGGCGGCCACCGCCGAGGCAGCGTTGATCCCTGCCTCGACCGCGGTGGCGAGCGGAGCGTCCGGGGTCGACGGCGCGACGGGGGTTGGGACCTCGTGACCTCCGAGTCGAGTCCGATCGCCCAGCCTGGGGCGGCCGGCGCCGTTACCGCGACGGAGCCGCTCGTCCGGATCGAGGGCCTGCGCAAGTATTTCCCGATCTTTGGGGGGTTCCTGCGCCACAAGATCGGGGACGTCCGCGCGGTTGACGGCGTCTCCTTCGACGTGCAGCGCGGCGAGGTCCTCGGCCTGGTCGGCGAATCCGGCTGCGGCAAGACAACGCTTGGCCGGACTGTGCTCCTGCTCGAGCGGCCGACTGAGGGCAAGGTCTTCCTCGATGGCCGCGACCTGACGGCTCTCGACGGTGGCGCCCTGCGCAAGATGCGGACGAAGATGCAGATCATCTTCCAGGATCCGTATGGCTCGTTGAACCCCCGGATGCCGGTCAGCGACATCATCGGTGAAGGACTCCTGGCCCAGGGCGTGCGGGACCGCAAGACCCGGATCAAACGAGTCGAGGACGCCCTCGAAACGGTCGGCCTGCGACGCGACTATACGCGACGCTATCCGCACGAATTCAGCGGTGGCCAGCGCCAGCGGATCGGGATCGCCCGGGCACTGGTGCTCAAGCCCGAGTTCATCGTCTGCGACGAGGCCGTCTCGGCCCTGGACGTCTCGATCCAGAGCCAGATCCTCAACCTGCTCCTTGACCTTCGTCGGGACATGGGCCTGACCTACCTGTTCGTCGCCCACAACCTGTCAGTTGTCCAGTACGTCAGCGATCGAGTTGGGGTGATGTACCTCGGCTCGATGGCCGAGCTCGCCGGCGTCGACGAGATCTACGCCCACCCTCGCCATCCGTACACCGTCGCGCTCCTGTCGGCGGTCCCCAACCCGGACCCGCGCGTTCGCAAGAAGCGGGTGGTCCTCGAGGGTGACGTGCCCTCGCCGGCCAATCCGCCGAGTGGCTGCCGCTTCCACACGCGCTGCTGGCTGCGCAAGCGCCTCGACAACCCCGAGAACTGCGTGACCGAGGAGCCACAGTTCCGGGAGATCGGGCTCGGTCACCAGGTAGCTTGCCACTACGCCGAGCAGATCACCGACGCGGTCGTGTCCGAGCTTGTACCAGTCGCTGGGCCGGGGATCGGCCAGGCGCCTGGAGGCCTTGCCGATCTGATCCCGCCCCGGGCACCCAGCCCGCCGCCAGTCGCACCACAATCGGGGTCAGACGCCCTGGCGGGCGTCTGAGTATCATTCGCGGATCGATTGGGCCACCGCCCGGAAGGCCGTGACAGGGTCGCCGAGCGCGTCGGATCTGGCATCGATAAAGGAGGAGAGAGCAATTCATGTTGCGCTTACGAACAGGCGCCCTGATCGCGGCGGCGGCCATCGCCTTCGCTGCATGCAGTGGCGCAGCGACGGCAGCGCCGTCGGCGGCCGCACCCAGCCAGACGCCGGTGGTGGCGCCCTCGGGCTCCACCGCACCGGCCTCCGTAGCCCCATCCGGGGGGACGCCGGTCAACGGCGGGACCTGGATCTTCGGGTCCGCCTCGGACCCGGCCACGCTTGACGCAATCCTGATCCAGGACGGCGAGTCGTTCCGGATCGCCCAGCAGATCTACGAGACGCTGATCAAGCTCAAGCCGGGCTCATCGTCCGTCCTCGAGCCAGGCTTGGCCAAGTCGTGGGACACCAGCCCCGACGGGCTCACCTATACGTTCCACCTGCAGACCGGCGTGAAGTTCTCGGATGGCACCGCCTTCAACGCCGACGCCGCCGTCTACAACGTCAACCGCTGGAAGAACCTGCCCGCGGCCCTCCAGGGCGACGACTACTACGACGTTACCGTATTCGGCGGCTACGGCGCCAACTCGCTGATCAAAGCCGTCACGAAGATCGACGATGCGACGTTCTCGATGACCCTGACCAAGCCGAAGGCTGACTTCCTAACCGCAATGACCCTGATCCCGTTCGCGATGCAGAGCCCCACGGCGCTCCAGGCCCACCATGCCGACCTCGGCTCAAAGGCTCCCACCAACGACTATTGGCAGAAGGATCCGACCGGGACCGGGCCATTCATGTTCAGTGAGTTCGTGCCCGGCGATCACTACACCATCGTCAAGAACCCGAACTACTGGGATACGGCCAACGCCGCTCACCTCGACAAGATCATCTTCCAGCCGATTGCCGTCTCGGCCAACCGGCTGACCGCCCTCCTGTCGGGCACGGTCGACACGATCGACTTCGTCGACGCGACCCAGCTGGCCCAGATCCAGAGCAATCCGACCCTCCAGCTCATCACCCGGCCGCCGCTCGACATCGGCAAGCTCGCGTTCAACCAGACCGTGAAGCCATGGAACGACATCAAGGTCCGGGAGGCGGCCGCCTACGCGATCGACAAGACCGCCTTGGTCAACGCCTTCTTCCCGAATGGTGCCGGCACCGTCGCCGACTCCGACCTGATCAACAACATGCCTGCCTATCAGGCCAACGCGGCGATCTCAGGGTTCGACCTCAGCAAGGCCAAGAGCCTGCTCGCCTCGTCGAGCTGCCCGCCCCCGTGCGCGGTCACGTTCTGGTACCCCGATAGCGTCTCTCGGCCATACATGCTTGATCCCAAGGGTGAGTACGAAGCGATCAAGCCAATGCTCGAGGCGGCCGGGTTCGCGGTCACCCCCAATCACAAGCCGTGGCACGGCGGCTACCTGACCGACGAGGCCAACGGCGTCTACGGGTTGTTCTTCATCGGCTGGATCTACGACTATGCCGATCCGGCCGACGGCCCAGGGTTGTTCTACGCAACCTCCACCGCCGACTGCAACGGGGTCAAGGAGCCAACCCCGCACAACTGCGAGTTCGGCGAGGACAATCCCGCCGTCGCCGCCGCCATGGCCAAGGCGATCAGCGAACCGGATGCGGCCACCCGGACCGCGGACTGGCAGGCGGCGATGCTCCTCATCAACGCGGACGTCCCGGCCGTTCCGTTGGTCTGGGCCGGGTCGTCCCTGGCCTCGACCATCCACGTCCACGGCTACATCCCCAGCCCGACCCAGTCCGAGTACTTCAACCTCGTCTGGAAGGACGCCGGGTCCTGATCCGAAGCACCTAGCGATTGATCCGGTCCCCGGGGGAGCTCGCCTCTCCCGGGGACCGTCGTGTCTCCGAACGGTGAGACCATGCTCAAGTACATCGTCCGTCGGCTGCTGCTGCTGATCCCGATCCTGTTCGGGCTCTCGCTGTTCATCATCGTGTTTGTCCATGCGCTGCCTGGGGATCCGTGCAGCTCCATCCTGGGCGAGCACACGTCGCCTGAGCGGCTGGCCGCCTGCCGCCAGGGCCTCGGTCTCGACAAGCCGCTCTATGAGCAGTACTTCGACTATATGAACGGGCTCTTCCACGGCAATCTCGGGACGTCGGCAACGGACCGGGTCCCCGTCCTTACCGAATTCGTCGCCCGTTTCCCGGCTACAGTCGAGCTGTCGCTGGCGGCGATGGCCGTGGCGATCGGCATCGGCGTGCCGCTGGGCATTGCGGCCGCCAAGCGCCAGGGCTCCGTCTTCGACAACGTCGCCACGGTCGGCTCGCTGATCGGCATCTCCATCCCGATCTTCTTCCTCGGCCTGCTCCTGGCCTACGTCTTCGGGGTCTGGCTGCACTGGCTGCCGACGGCCGGCCGCTTCAACCTGCGGATCTACGACTTCAGCAAGGCCGGCACGAACTTCCTGCTGTGGGAGTCGCTGGTCATCAATCGCAATATCCCGGAGTTCCTCGACGTTGTCCGCCACCTCATCCTGCCGGCGATCGCCCTGGGCACGATCCCGCTGGCGGTCGTCGCGCGGATTACCCGCTCGGCCGTCCTCGAGGTCCTCAACGAGGACTACGTCCGGACAGCTCGGGCGAAGGGTCTGACCAACCGCCGGATCGACCGGCGCCACGTGCTGCGAAATGCGATGCTGCCGATCGCCACGATCATCGGCCTGCAGACCGGCCTGCTCCTGGGCGGCGCCGTCCTGACCGAGACGATCTTCGCCTGGGGAGGCGTGGGTAGCTGGTTGTTCCAGGCCGCTGTCGACAAGGATTTCATCGTGATCCAGAGCGGCACCCTGATCCTGGCCATCCTGTTCGTGCTGGTGAACCTGACCGTGGACGTCAGCTATGCCTACCTCAACCCGCGGATCCGCTACTCCTGATGGCGACCGGCAACGTCGCCCTGCGTCAGGTCCTCGAGGAGCCGATCAAGGGCTCGAGCCTGTGGCGTGACGCCGCCCACCGCCTCGTGCGGACGCCATCGGCGATGGTCGGCCTCTTCCTGATCAGCCTGTTCGTGTTCGTGGCCGTCTTCGCCCCGTTCATCTCGCCCTACGACCCGACAGCCGGTTCGATCGTCAACCGCTTCGAACCGCCATCGATCCAGCACCTGTTGGGGACCGACCTGCAGGGCCGCGACATCCTGTCGCGGATCTTCTGGGGCGCCCGGGCCTCGCTCTGGGTGTCGATCCTGTCGGTCACGCTGGGGCTGTTGATCGGCCTCTTCGCCGGGGCAATCTCGGGCTTTATCGGCGGCTGGCTCGACTTCTGGATGATGCGCATCGTGGACATCATGCTGTCGCTGCCGGGACTGCTCCTGACGATCACGATCGTGGTCTTCCTGGGTCCGGGCCTGAACACGATCGCCTTCGCCATCGCGATCGAGAACGTGCCGATCTTTGCCCGGATCCTGCGCTCGAGCATCCTCGGGCTCAAGGAATCCGACTTCACCACGGCCGCCCGTTCGATCGGGGCGAAGGAATCGCGGATCCTGATCAACCACATCATGCCCAACGCCCTGACCCCAGTGATCGTCGCCGCGACGCTGGCCCTGGCCACGGCGATCGTCGACGCCGCCGGGCTGGGCTTCCTCGGCTTCGGCCCGCAGGATCCATCGACGCCGGAGTGGGGCACGATGCTGACCGATACGTACCGCTATCTGACCAGCGGGGCCGGCTTCACGGCCTTCTTCCCGGGGATCGCGATCATCCTGTCGGTGCTCGGCTTCAACCTCCTCGGCGACGGCCTGCGCGAGGCGCTCGACCCGCGCCTGAAGCGGTGATGATGTTCGAGGAGCCGGCCGATGAGCCGCTCCTTTCGGTCGAGGGCCTGCGGGTCGAGTTCTCGTCGTCCTCGGGTCGGGTCCATGCGGTCAACAGCGTTACGTTCGAGCTGGCTCCCCACGAGACCCTCGGGATCGTCGGCGAGTCGGGCTGCGGCAAGAGCGTGACCTCGCTGGCGATCATGGGCCTCCTGGCCAAGCCGGCCGGCAAGATCGCCGGCGGCCGGGTGATATTCGACGGAACGGACCTGGTGACCCTCAAGCCGGACGAGATGCGCGACCTCCGCGGGCGCGACCTGGCGATGGTCTTCCAGGATCCGATGACGTCGCTCAACCCGGTGATCACGATCGAGGAGCAGCTGGTCGAGGTGATCCGGGCCCACGACTCGAAGGTGACGAAGGCTGCCGCCCACCAGCGGGCGCTGGAGCTGCTCGAGCTCGTGGGGATCCCCAACGCCAAGGAGCGCCTGCGCGGCTTTGCTCACCAGCTGAGTGGTGGGATGCGCCAGCGGGTGATGATCGCGATTGCCCTCGCCCTCCATCCCAAGCTGATCATCGCCGACGAACCCACGACCGCCCTCGACGTGACGATCCAGGCGCAGATCCTCGAGCTGATCCAACGCGTCGCGAACGAGACCGGGGCCGCGGTCATGCTGATCACCCATGACCTCGGCGTCGTGGCCGGGATGACCCAGCGGATCCAGGTGATGTATGCGGGCCGGATCGTGGAGACGGCGACCACGCTGGAGCTGTTCGCCCACCCCCGCCACCCATACACGGTCGGCCTGCTGCGCTCGATTCCGCGCCTCGACCTGGGCGACGATCGGGCGCTGATCCCGATCGATGGCCTGCCCCCGGACATGACTCGCGAACGCGTCGGCTGCCCGTTCGCGCCGCGCTGCGCCTGGGCGACCGAGCAGTGCCTCGAACAGGACCCGGAGCTTGCCCCGGTGACGGCCGGCCAGCGCACCGTTTCGTCCGGTCCGGGCGCAACCCACCGCGTTGCCTGCTGGAACCCGGCGACCGATGCGGAGGGCGCCCAGGGCGCCCCCGCCTCAGGCCATGTTTCGGCGATCACGGCCGCAACCGCGGATCGCGCCGCCGCCGCCGCAGCGTTGCTCGCCGAAACGCCGTGAGCCTCGCGGTCGGCGGGGCCGGCGTATACGAGCCTGCGACCGGGACACCGCCCGCCGGTGACCGCATCCTGCTCTCGGTGACTGATCTGCGGATGTACTTCCCGGTCACCGAAGGGTTGATCTTCGAGCGCCACATCGGCGACGTCCATGCCGTCGACGACGTCTCGTTCGAGCTGCCCCGGGGACAGACGCTCGGCCTGGTCGGCGAGTCGGGCTGCGGCAAGTCGACGACCGGCCGGACGATCCTCCGGCTGTACCGGCCGACCGCCGGCCGGATCGTTTTCGACGGAGTCGATATCACCAAGCTCGGCGGTGAGGCGCTGCGCCAGACCCGGCGCCGGATGCAGATGATCTTCCAGGACCCGTACGCCAGCCTGAACCCGCGGATGACCGTCGGCGGGATCGTCGGCGAGCCCCTGAGTGTCCACAAGATCGGCACGCCGGCCGAGCGGCGTGAGCGGGTAGCCGAGCTGCTCGACGTCGTCGGGCTCAACCCGAACTTCCTGAACCGTTATCCGCACGAGTTCAGTGGCGGCCAGCGCCAGCGGATCGGCGTTGCCCGGGCGATCGCGGTCAATCCCGAGCTGATCATCGCCGACGAGCCGATCAGCGCCCTCGACGTGTCGATCCAGGCCCAGATCATCAATCTCATGGAACGCCTCCAGGATGAGTTTTCGCTGACCTACCTGTTCATCGCCCACGACCTTTCTGTCGTCCGTCATGTCAGCAATCGGATCGCCGTGATGTACCTCGGCCGGATCGTCGAGTTGGCGTCCTCGGGCGACCTGTACGCCCACCCGCTCCATCCCTACTCGGTTGCGCTTCTGTCGGCGGTGCCGATCCCGGATCCGGTCATCGAGGCCCGCCGGCGCCGGATCATCCTGAAGGGCGACGTACCCAGCCCGGTCAACCCGCCGTCCGGCTGTCGCTTTCACACCCGCTGCTGGCTGCGTGATCGCCTGGGCAACCCCGAGCGCTGCACGACCGAGGATCCCGCCCTTCGGACCCTGGCAGCAGGCCACGAGGTGGCCTGCCACTTCGCCGAGGAGGTCGACGCCTCGATCGAGCAACGTCAGGCGATCGGCGTGCCGGTCCCGATGGCGGCTGGCGGTCCGGCCCTGGGCGCCGATGTGGCCCTGTCCGGGGCGGTTCCGAGCGCGTCCGCACCGATCGTTCCCCCCGAAGTCCCGCAGTACTGACCAGACTTCGCTGATGACGGACTCCACCACCAATCACACACACCTAGCCGTCGCCGGCCTTGTGGCGCAGCCCGGTGAGCGAGTCAGCGGCCTCGTCGAGGTCGACCTCGGGGCCGCCGTCGTGTCGATCCCGGTCGTCCTCATCAACGGCGGCCGAGCCGGTCGGCGGGTCGGGATCACGGCCGGGATCCATGGCGCCGAATACGTCTCGATCGCCGCTCTGCGAAGGGTCGTCATGGAGCTCGACCCGGCCGACGTCGACGGCTCGATCGTGGCGGTTCTCACGGCCAACCCGGCAGCCTTCGCGGCGCGCTCGATCTATCTCAATCCGCTCGACCGAAAGAACCTCAATCGAGTCTTTCCCGGCTACGCGGCCGGCACGGCCAGCGAGCGCCTGGCCGCCTGGCTCTACGAGAACGTGATTGCGCCGTCCAACCTGTTCATCGACATGCACTGCGGCGACATGAACGAGGCGCTCGTATCGTTCAGCGGGATCGAGCTGATCGGTGAGCCCGAGGTGGATGCCCTGAGCCGGCGGGTGGCCGAGGCCTACGGGCTCGATTATCTCGTCGTCGGTCCGCTGCCGGGCTCGACCACGACGGCCGCTGCGACTCGGGGAATCCCGGCCGTCCTGGCCGAAGTCGGCGGGCAGGGCCTGTGGCCCGCAGCCGATGTTGCCCGCCATGCAGCCGGGTTGCGTCGCGCGCTCGTTGCCGCCGGTTCGCTGCCGCCAAGCGCGGCGACCGGTCCGGCCGGTGTGGTCTCGCGACTGCTCAGCCAGGAAGCCTGGCTGCGATCGGACGTGACCGGCTACTGGCATCCGCTTGTCGGTGTCGGTGATGAGGTGGCCGCCGGTCAGCCCGTGGGTGAGGTACGCGACGCCTTTGGGACCGTCCTGGGCGCGGTAGACGCGCCGATCGGTGGGGTGATCCTCTTCCTCGTCACGTCATTGGCGATGAACGCCGGGGATCCACTCCTCGCCATCGGGACCAGTTGACGGGCTAGACTCGGGCCGTGCAGCCCCTTCGGATCGCGCTCGCCCAGATTGCCCCGCGCCTCGGGCTCCTCGACGAGAACCTGGCCAGCCACCATGCCCTGATCGCACAGGCCCGTAGCGGCGGGGCCGGCCTGGTCGTCTTCCCGGAGTTGGGCCTGACCGGGTATCTCCTCCAGGATCTCGCCGCCGAGGTGGCAATGCGGCTGGACGACCCACGCCTGGTCGAGCTTGCCGCCGCGACTGCGGGCGATGGTCCCGAAGCCGTGTCGGCGATCGTCTCGTTCGTCGAGGAGTCGGCCGACCATCGCCTGTTCATCGCCGTCGCCCTGCTCGAGGACGGCCGGGTCCGACACGTCCAGCGCAAGCTCTTCCTGCCCACCTACGGCCTGTTCGACGAGCGCCGCTTCTTCGCTGCGGGCGATCTCCTGCGGGCAACACCCTCGCGGCTGGGAGTTGGCGTGGGGCTCAGCGTATGCGAGGATTTCTGGCATCTCGGGGTGCCCCAGCTCCTCGCCCTCGACGGGGCCCAGCTGCTGGTCAACGTGTCGTCTTCGCCGGGTCGCGACCTGGCCGCCCTGAATGAGGTTGGGCTGGGCACGGCGACCTCGTGGCGGACCCTCCTCCGCACGTATGCCCAGCTGACGACGAGCTTCGTCGTCTTTGTCAACCGGGTGGGGGTGGATGAGTCGATCTCGTTCTGGGGTGGTTCCGAGGTGATCGGGCCGAGCGGCGAGGCCGTGTTCAGTGCCCCGCTGTACGACGAGGGGCTGTACTTTGCCGATGTCGACCTGGGCGATGTTCGGCGGGAGCGGATCGCCCTGCCTCTGCTTCGTGACGAGCGGCTCGAGCTGGCGGTCCGGGAGCTCGGCCGGATCGTGAGCGAGCGAGCCGGCCAGGCGGACGACTCGACGGCCGAGCCGGGTTCGCCGCCTGGCCTTGACGTGGCTCCTCGATGAGCGCGATCGGGGGCAGGCGCAGCGCACCCACCGGCGGCGGCCTGTTCGACCTGCCGCCGGAGCTCGCGATCGACACCGATGTCGCACGCCGGGTCATTGTCGAGTTCATCCGCGGTCAGCTCCGGCAGGCCGGGTTCGAGCGGGCCGTCGTGGGGCTTTCCGGTGGGATCGATTCGGCCCTCGTCGCGTACCTGGTAGCGGAGGCAATCGGGCCCGAACGCTTGCTCTGCGTGATGCTGCCCTACCGGACCTCTGCCTTGTCGTCACGCACTGACGCCGAGACCGTTGTCGAGCGACTCGGCTGTACGGGCGAGCTGATCGAGATCAGCTCGATGGTCGACGCCTATTTCGGGCGCGCCGATTCCGGCCTCGTGGGCGCGGTCGGTCCCGACGGCCTCGGCGCCAGTGCCCTGCGCCGGGGCAACGCCATGGCCCGGATCCGGATGACCGTGCTGTACGACCGCTCGGTGACTTGGGGCGGGTTGGTCATCGGCACGAGCAACAAGACCGAGTCGTTGATCGGCTATACCACGATCTTCGGCGATGCAGCGAGCGCCCTGAACCCGATCGGGGACCTCTACAAGAGCCAGGTCCGGCAGGTGGCCGCAGCGGTCGGGGTCCCCGACGCGATCATCCGCAAGGCTCCCTCCGCCGACTTATGGCCGGGCCAGACGGACGAGGCCGAGGCGGGCTTCAGCTACCCCGAGCTGGATCGCCTGCTGTTCTGGCTCGTCGATCGGCGCCGCTCGCCCGAAGAACTCGAGGCCAAGGGCTTCGCCCCCGACCGGATTAAGTGGACCCTCAAGGCGGTCGCCGGGTCGGAGTTCAAGCGCCAGGTGGCCCCGATCGCCAAGCTCGGCCCAAGGACGGCCGGGCTCGACTACCTCTATCCGCGGCGCCGGCCGGGCTCGGCCCGGACCTAGGGTTGCCATCAGGCCCCCGGGCTCGCCCGGTTGCGGACGCCTTCGTCGCAGGGACGGCCTCGACAGCGGCCTCGATGGCTGCCTCGA
Organism: Chloroflexota bacterium; assembly: GCA_003152165.1. Classification (GTDB taxonomy): domain Bacteria; phylum Chloroflexota; class Limnocylindria; order Limnocylindrales; family CSP1-4; genus Palsa-1033. The sequence continues at coordinate 5,150 of PLZO01000079.1, read as the reverse complement.
TGGCGGGCGGCCGGCTGTTCATCGTGGCAACGCCCATCGGCAACCTGGGCGACGTCACGCTCCGCGCGCTTGAAGTTCTCCGGAGCGTGCCGCTCGTCGCAGCCGAGGACACCCGCCATTCGCGCAGGCTCCTCGCCCCGCACGGGATTACGACCCACCTCGTCAGCTTTCACGCCCGCAATGCAACAGGACGCCTCCCGGAGCTGCTTGCCCATTTGCGTGGCGGCGCCGACCTTGCCCTGATCACCGACGCCGGGACGCCCACCGTGAGCGACCCCGGCGACGACCTCGTCCGGGCCTGGGCTGCCGAGGGCGGTACCGTCGTGCCGATCCCCGGCGCCTCGGCCGTCCTGGCGGCGGTCGTCGGTAGTGGGATCGCCGGCCCGCGCTGGTCGTTCGAGGGCTTCCTGCCTCGTTCCGGCCGGCAACGCAAGGAACGGCTCGCCCGGATCGCGGCCGATGAACGGGCGACCGTCGTATACGAGGCGCCTGGCCGGGTCGCAGCAACGCTGGCAGACCTGGCGGCCGCTTGCGGTGCCGACCGACCGGGCGCCGTCTGCCGTGAGCTGACCAAGCTGCACGAATCGATCGTGCGGGGCTCCCTCGCCGATCTGGCCGAGCTGGCCCGGTCGGGCGAGATCCCCGCCCGCGGAGAGTTCGCCCTGGTCGTTGGTGCGGGGTGGGGAAGCGGCTCGACGCCGGCCGACAACTCGGTTGCCGCCGAAGCGGCGGCCCGGGTCGACGTTGAGCGCCTGGTGGCCTCGGGGGTGGCCCGGGGCGATGCCGCCCGGCGGGTTGCGGCCCTGACCGGGATCAACCGCCGGAAGCTCTACGGGCTGGCGGCTGACTGAGTTCGGGCGGGACGCGTGACGGCGGCCGAGGGGGGCGACACCCGTCCCGCGATGACGAGGGGGAATCGCCGTCAGGCGGGCTGCTTCGACGGGCAGCGGACCGGCGGCCGAGCCTTCGCCGAGCTCCACCCCCCTCCTTCCCCCTGTCCGGACGGTCGTCCGCGTGCTCGTTGTCGACATTGTCGACACTAGATGGGGTGTCGACAACCGGCCAGGCCTTGCAAGGGGCGCCACTAATAGAACATTGGTTCTATTAGTGTAGTTCGAGCGGCCGGGGCTGACGTCCCTGTCAGGGGTCTTGCGCCGGCGGCCGGCGAGGACCATCCATGTAACCCGGCGCCATCCCGAACCATCGGGTCGCCGCACCGCTATCTCGAGGGTAATAAGCCGCAACAGCCGCCCGCAATCCACCGTCCGCCCCTCCTCCCCGTCCGCACCGAAGTCGCCCACCGACCCGCCGATCGAGGGCCAACCGCTCGGCCCCGATCTCGCCGTCGCGCTCCCGGACGGCCCCTCCTCCCTCACCGTCGTTCCCGCAGGTGACCCTGCCCGGGCGGGCGTCGGCCCTTTTGTTTCTCGAACCAATGACGAGCTGGTCGCGGCGCTGAGGCCCCGCTACGAGCCTCGTGGGCGTCGGCCGCTGACCGAACGCCCTCAGGGCCGCACCGGGAAGCCCAACCAGGCAAGCAGGTTGCGGTTGAACTGCTCGAAGCTCGCAGCCGTGACACCGAGGTCCGTCGTTGCGGGCGCGAACCCGTCCGCCCAGGCGAAGGTGCCGGCATCAAAGATCCGTGCGCCGGCTGGCGAGGTGCGGATCGTCACGCTCGTCGCAAGGGGCGCTCCCTTCGGGGTCACCGCCCGGCCGGCCATGATCGCCAGTCCCCCCGACCCTGGGTAGACGAGGTCACCTTCGCCGAGCAGCAAGCCCCGGATGACGGTGCCGGGCTGCCAGCCGGTTCCCGCGCGCAGCTCGGATGGCATGGCCGCGCCGACGGTGTAGTCGTAGCGGGTGAACCCGTTGCCCACGACGTCGACGTATTGGGCGCCCAGGACGGCGCCCTCGGGTCGGTTGAGCGGTGGCTGTCGCCAGCGGGTCGTCGCCAGTGCAGGATCGACCGTCGCATACGGATCGGCCGTGGCGCTCTTGTAGCAGACGATGTCCTCCGGGGCACCCGGCGTCTCGGGGTCGGCCAGGCGGACCTGCCAGTAGAAGCCGTTGGCGCCGAAGTTGAGTACGTTCATGTCGCCGATCACGTCGACATGGCGCTCCACCCAGTCGCGCAGGGAGGCGGTCACGTACTCGGCAGGTCTCGGCCAGATCAGCAGGCGTGGCGCGACGGCCGGGGGATTCACCGCCAGGTCGTAGTCGGTCGTGTATTGGGGGTCGAGTCCGCGCAGCTGGAGCCAGCGCAGGATTCGGTCGTCGTCGCGCGTCCAGAAGCCCAGGCCGTCTCCGAAGGCGTAGGGCCGCTCGAAGCTTACCCGGACCGCCCGCGGTGCGGCGTAGGAGTACAGGTTCGCGCCGCCCCAGAGGTTGTAGGCCTGGTAGGTCAGGGCGGTGAAGACGAAGGCGGGCTTGCCGGGGACGAGCACGGGAGTGCGGACGACGACGATCGCCCGGCCCGTCGTGCCGTCCGCGTCGGTTGCGGTAACGATGTACACCCCGGGCGTCCAGCCGGTCGTGTCGAGCGTGTCGGTCGCCGGCCAGTTGGCACGTGCCGTCCGCTCCAGGGTGTCGAACGTCTCGAGGGAGCGGTAATCGTGGCCCTCGCGGGCGCCCGAACGGACGACGACCTGGCGACCCGACGGCCGGGTGGCATCGAGACGTTCGATCGTGTACGCGTACTGGCGGGCCGTCGTGGAGACGTGGAGCGTGAGCGGCTGACCCGGGGTGACGGAGACGGCCCCCGCATACAGCTCGATCCGGGAGGGAAGTGCCACCGGGACGCGGCCGTCGATCCCCTCGATCGTGTCGAGCTCTTCTTCATTCGGCGACGCGGAAGGCGACGCGCCGGGGGATGCTGTCGTCGCGCCCGGCGACGGGGATGGGGCCGGCGGTCTCGCGCACGACGCGACGACGAGGGCGACGAGGGCCAGGGCGACTCCGCCGGCGGCGAGGGCCGGGAGTAGTCGGGAGTCCGGGCGCACGAATGACCTCGCGACAGGTCCGCCGCGTCGCCGCAACGCCGCGGAGTCGACCGCATGCCGGAGGGGGCCTGGCGCGAGAGCGGACTCGGCGATCCGTGGGGCGTCGGAATCATAGCAGGGGCCGCCTCGCGACGCCGCGCCGGTCTCTCGACGCCGTGGTGGGGTCGTTCGGAGTTGACGCGTTAGGAAGCTGCGTGTGACGTTTCCGGATCACGGGGCTAGGATGCGTTGGGCCTCCCATGCGTTCGCTGCCAGCACGACGGCCACGGCCCCCATCAGACCGAGCCACAACTTTCGGCTGCGCCATCCCCCATGAACGGGGTGGAACCTCACAATCGACTCTTTGCCACCGACTGTGACCACTTGCCACCTTGCGATTTCGTAGGTAGCGGCGGCAGCGAGCACGTACGCGGCGAGCTCGTAGAAGCCCGGATTGGCGAGCCACTCCAGCGATGGGGCAATCTTGCCCACCTCGGTGGTCATGGTGAAGGAGTTCGTCCCGGTGATGATCCCCATATAGGCGGTCATCGTGATGGCCGGCAGGTAGCCCAGCGGAATCCCGCTGGCGAGGCGGAGGAGGTTCGGCGCGACGAACACGAGGCCAAGGACCAGGAGATTCCAGGCGATGATGCGTGCCCACTCGATCATGAAGCTGCCGGCGGCCTCGTTGCCCGCCACAACCGCTCCGATGGAGGCCCCGCGCAGGAAGCCCTGGGGCAGCCACAGGTAGGCGATCGTCTGAGCGATGAGGAAGCCGGCGGCCGCGAGCGCAAACAGGGCTGCGAATCGGACCACCAGGCGGTCACTCAGGAGAAGCCTCGTCGCGTGCCTGAATCGGACAGGCTTCGAGCTGCCAGCGGCGGGTACTGGGCGCCCCGCTTTGCTCTCCTCATCGATGTCAGTCGCCATTGGCGGCGCCACGCCATCGTTGGCGGAATGCCAACGCCCGGGAGATATCAGGACCAACTCGGCGAGGATCCCGACGACAACACCAAGGGCAGCCCCGAACACCAATCCGTGCCCGCCCTCGGCCCCAAGGAGTTGAGCAAAGACAAGACCCAGCCCAGCACCGATCCCGGCACCCACGCTGATGCCTAGGCCTTGGAACGCGCCTGTTGGTCGACCGATCACTGGTTCCTCCTCGTTCGATCGTGCGTCGCCTCAGAGAAGAGCATCCGCTCTCGGCGGACTAGGGAGTAGTGCCGACTGACCCGATCGGCACGGGGCGAACGGCTCACCACCCAGGCGCGCTTCGAGAACTTCCGGCGTCCGAAGAGAGTCGCCGCGTACGGACCGCCGTGCGAGGATTCCCCAGTGGTTCATACCTTCGGTGGAACCGACCTGCTTGACGACGACTCGGGGCTCACCTCAGGAGCAGCATTCAATCTCGACCGTGCGTCTCGGAGCGATGGATCGGTCGAGGTCGGCGGCCTCCGATACGAAGTGCGCCTGAACGGACGCAACGTGGTGGCTCGAGGTGGGAACGACTCGTCGGCTGAAGGTGCTCGGGCTTGGCGGCCGGGTCCGCCGGCTACATGTCGACCGCGGGATGCCCTTGAAGCTGTGCACGCCCCCGGCGAGGCTGCCGCGGAGCCGGGTTGTTGAGCCTACTGGCCTCGCTCACCTGCCGCGACGCAAACTCCGTTACGACACGCCCGCTCCCGCTGATACGCTGGCAGTCATTCGGGGATGACACGCCCCACCGCGACCGTTGGACTTCCTTCTTTCCTGGCGATGCAGCGGGCCGCTCGACTACCCCATGCCCAACCCACCAAGCGCCGGGTCAATCCGAGTCGCGGTCGAGACGTGGTGCACGATCGGCACCGCGGCGAGCAGGGCCGAGACCACGCTCAAGCCGCTGATGACGGCGGCGACCACGACCGGGATTTCCTCGCCGGCGGCCGCGGTGAGCAGGAACCCACCGACGACCCCTGCGCCCATGAGCGCGACCCAGATGAGCATCGGCTGGCCGTAGGCTCCGGCCGCGTTCCGTCGGAGCAGGCCGATCCCGGCGACCGCGCACAGCGGCAGGAAGAAGGCGAGGTCAAGGGCGTAGACCGGATTGGTCGAGAGGCCGGCCTTCACGAGATCAGGCGCAAGGACGCCGGTCGTGGTGGCCGTGGCGATCTGACCGATCCACAGGAGACCGAA
>PLZO01000134.1 GCA_003152165.1 Chloroflexota bacterium | reverse complement strand
CGTAGTTGTTGCAGGCGAGGACGACCCCGACGATGTTCTTGCCGATGTCGTGGACATCGCCCTTGACCGTCGCCATCACGATCCGGCCGTTGGTTCGTCGCGCCCCCGGTTCGCTCTGCGCCTCGATGAACGGGACAAGGTGGGCGACCGCCTTCTTCATGACTCGGGCGCTCTTAACGACCTGGGGCAGGAACATCTTGCCGGCCCCGAACAGGTCGCCCACGACGTTCATGCCGTCCATGAGCGGACCCTCGATGACCTCGATCGGACGGTTCGCGGCCAGGCGCGCCAACTCGGTGTCCTCGACGATGAACGCATCGAGGCCTTCGACTAGCGCGTGGGTCAGTCGCTCGTTGATCGGCAACGCGCGCCAGGCGAGGGCGTCGCCACCCGGTCCGACGGCGTTCGCGCGCTCCCCGGCATATTGGTCGGCAACCGCCAGGAGTCGTTCCGTGGCATCGGGACGACGGTCGAGCACGACGTCCTCGGCGAGCTCGCGCAGGGCCGGATCGATGTCGTCGTAGATCGTCAGCGCGCCGGCATTGACGATGCCCATGTCCATCCCCGCGGCGATCGCGTGGTAGAGGAAGACCGAGTGGATCGCCTCGCGGATCGGGTCGTTTCCGCGGAAGGCGAACGAGACGTTCGAAACACCGCCAGACACGAGCGCGCCCGGCAGCTCCGCCTTGATCCGGCGCGTCGCTTCGATGTAGGCGAGCGCGTAGCCCGCGTGTTCCTCGATCCCCGTCCCGATGGCGAAGATGTTCGGGTCGACGATGACGTCCTCGGGATCGAACCCGACCGCGTCGACCAGGAGCCGGTAGGCCCGGGTCGCGATGGCGACCTTGCGCTCCGCGGTGTCGGCCTGCCCGCGCTCGTCGAAGGCCATGACCACGACCGCGGCACCATAGCGTCGACATAGTCGAGCATGCTCCAGGAACGGCGCCTCCCCTTCCTTGAGCGAGATCGAATTGACCACGCCCTTGCCCTGAATGCATTTCAGCCCGGCCTCGATCACCTCCCAGCGCGACGAGTCGATCATCACCGGCACGGTGCTGATGTCCGGCTCGGAAGCGATCAGGTTGAGGAAGCGGGTCATCGCCGCGACCGAGTCGAGCATCGCCTCGTCCATGTTCACGTCGATGAGCTGGGCGCCGGCTTCCACCTGCTGGCGGGCGACCTCCACCGCCTCGTCATAGCGGTCTTCGAGGATCAGCCGGGCGAACCTGCGTGAGCCCGTGACGTTCGTCCGTTCGCCGACGTTGACGAACACACCACCAGGCTGCGGGATGGCGACGGCCTGGAGACCGGACAACCGGGTCTTGCGCTCGACCACGGGGATCTCCCGCGGCGAGACGCCCGCCACCGCCTCGGCGATCGCACGGACGTGCGCCGGCGTCGTCCCACAGCAACCGCCGGCGAGGTTGATCAGCCCGTCCCGAGCGTACCGACCGAGGAGCTCCGCGGTGGTCGCGGGCTGCTCGTCGTACCCGCCGAATTCGTTGGGCAACCCGGCGTTCGGGTAGGCGCTGACGGGCAGCTCGGCGATCCGTCCGAGGTCCGCGATATGACCCCGGAGCTGGCGCGCACCCAGCGCACAGTTGAGCCCGACGGCGATCGGCCGGGCGTGCTTGACCGAGGTCCAGAAGGCCTCGACCGTCTGTCCGGTGAGGGTTCGCCCAGAGGCATCGGTGATCGTTCCGGAGATGATCAGCGGGATCCGCCCGCCGGCTGCCTCGTAGGCGGCCTCCACCCCAAAGATCGCCGCTTTTGCGTTGAGGGTGTCGAAGATCGTCTCGATGACCAGCAGGTCCGCGCCGCCAGCGATCAGGCCCTCGGCCGCCTCCTGATAGGCGACGGCCAGCTCGTCGAACGTGACGTTGCGTGCCCCTGGATCATCTGCCGACGGCGAGATTGACGCCGTTCGGTTGGTCGGCCCGAGCGCACCCAGGACGTAGCGCGGGCGACCAGGCTGGCCGGCCTCCGCGGCGTCCGCCGCTTGACGTGCCAGTCGCGCGGCCTCGTGGTTCATCTCGCGCACGACCTCGGTCAGGCCGTAGTCGGCCTGGGCGATCCGGTTCGCCGTAAACGTGTTCGTCTCGATGATGTCCGCGCCGGCGTCGAGGTAGGCCGCGTGAATGGCCAGGATGATATCCGGCCGAACGAGCGTGAGGAGCTCGTTGTCGCCGCGCAGGTCGCGCCCGTGGTCCGCGAAGCGCTCGCCCCGGAAGTCCGTCTCATCCAGGCCGTAACTCTGGATCAGGGTGCCCATCGCACCGTCCAGGACGACAATCCGTTCGCGCAGCAGCTCGTCCAGCCGGGCGAGGCGCGTCGCGCGCGTAAATGGATGAGCAGATGCGCTGTCGTTCATCGATCTTCCGTCCGCGGTGGTGGTGGCCGAGCCTACGGTCCAACGCTGTCGACGTGCCCTTCTTACCGTATCCGAGCACCTTCTTCGACCTTGATCTGTCGGTACATCAGGGAGGCCGAATCCGCGATGGCTGCCTAACTGCGACTTCAGACGCCATCAGTCCCTCCGGGCAGAGCCCGACTCCGCCACGCCAACAGAGTCGGACGACGATGAGGTCACGAGGCCCACGAGCCTGGCCGCGAGCCAGCGCGGTGTCACCATTTCAGAGCGCGACGTCGGTCCAGGGACAATCGTATCCTGCGGTCGCGCCCTGACCGCGGCGTCCACGCCGAGCGTATCTCGTCCACGACCGAGCCGGAACCCGGGCGCGACTCCCGCGCCCTTGCCTCGTCGAGCCGGAGTCGCCCGTCCGGCAGTGTGCCATCGCTGCCGCTCTGGTTGTCGTCGTAGGCGGCGAGAAAGTCGTCGCTCTGTGGACCGGCGGCCGGATCGCCATTTCCTTCGACATCCTGGTTGCCGCGGGAGGGCTGATCATCACCTTCTCGTTCGAGGTCGTGACTCAAACGACGCTGTTCGGGCTCGGCCTTGCAGGCAGTCTCGCGGCGGTCCTCCTCTTCCGGAGCGTTCTCAGCATCATCCTGGTCTTCCTGTTGGCTGGCGTAGTCGGCCAGGAGGCTGCCTTGGTGGGCCCGATCATCGCAGCACTGTTCACCAGCTCCTGGCTCCTGCCGCTGCTGGTCGTCCACCGCGTCCGCGAGAAGGCCCGCTTGCACGCGCGTCCTTGAGGACGTCCTAAGTCTGGCCGCCCTCGTCCTTGCGGGCCTCGATCGCGTCCGGGTCGTTGACGAACTCGTCGGCCGGCGACCCCTCGACGATGTCGCTCTCGGTCGTCCCGATCGGCTTGTCGGCCCAGTCCTCGGTCCCGGCATCGCCGGGCTTCGTATCGGGGTCGATCTAGGGGCGATTGTCAGGTTCCATCCGGACCTCCGTGGCTGCCGTGCCCATCGTGCGCACTGGCGCCACGATGCTCCGTCACTCGTCGCGGACGAGTAAGCTCAAGCCAAGCCACGCAGGGGAAAAACCGAGCGAGTGATCCGACGCCACCTGTTCGCGCTGCGCATTGGGCTCATGGCGTCCGATGCCGCGACGGCGGCGATCCTCTTCGCCCTGATCAGTGCCATCCGCTTCAACGACGCCCAATGGACGACGATGTGGGGCGCCCTCGGCGTTGACGGTCGGATCGGCGCGGTACTCTACGCGGCGGCCTGGGTCACGAT
>PLZO01000110.1 GCA_003152165.1 Chloroflexota bacterium | reverse complement strand
CGCCCCAGGCGTAGATGTAGCGCTTGGCAGCGGCGTGGGGACGCTCGGTCGTGGCGGTCTCGGTCATCAGGGGTCGGGCTCCTTCAGGCGACGCTCGGGTCGTGCGCGGCGGGTTGGCCCGATTGTACCCGTGGGCTGTCCGAGCCTCCGGTTGTGGATCGGTTGCCATGCACGCTTGCCAAGAGTAGTCGTGATACCCGACCGGCCAGCTTCCGCGGCCCGTGACCACCGTGGGCCGATGTTGCACCCGGAGCACTGTGACCCCCGGGTAGTGGCGCTTGTCGCACCCCGAGCGACAAACCGCGCGAATCCAAGGCCGCCGTCGCCATCGGCGAGCTCGACGCCGACCACGTTTATCCCGAGCCACGCTGATATAGGTAGGACCGGGCTCAGGGTCGCCTGGACGGGCCGATTCTCCGAGCCCGGGACCGAAAACCCGCGGTTTGTCGCGTGGGAAACAACATTCGGGCGGGTGGAGCCGCGCGGGTGGGGCCGCGACTACGGAAACGTCGCCGGCCGCCTCGGAACGAAGATCCGGCGCTAACCCCTACTCGTCGTCGTTGACGGCGGGGTCGATGCCTTCGGCGGCGGCCAGCTTGGGTTCCTTGCCCTTGGGCCAGTAGAGCTCCTTGCGGATCGCCTCCTCCGCAAACCCGAGGGCCTGGAATGTAGCGTGGGCGTTCAGGATCATGTCGGGGTTGCCGCACAGGTAGGCAATCGCGTTGTCAGGCGTCAGGCCGAACTCGCGGCAGACCGGCTCGACGATCGCCTCTACCCGGCCAATCCGGCCGGTCCAGCCGGCGTTGCGGGGATCGGCGGCTCGCGAGACGGTCGGCAGGTACGTCAGCGGGAAGGTCCGGTCCCGCTGCCAACCCTCGACCAGGGCACGATAGCCCAGCTCCTCCGTGTAGGAGACGCCGTTCAGGAACAGCACCGGGCGGGACAAGCCATCGACAATCTGGGTCCGGATCATCGACACGAATGGAGCGTTGCCGGTGCCCGACGAGATGAACAGGTGGGTCCGGGGATCGTCCGGCTGGAGGGTGAACTTGCCCTTTGGCCCGATCATCCGCATCCGGTGACCGAGCGGCAGCTGCCACAGCAGCGGGGTGAACTGGCCACCTTCGACGAGCCGGATGTAGAGCTCGTATCCGTTCCCGGCGGTCCGCGGCGATGAGGCGACCGAATACGGCCGCTGGACCATCCGGCCACCGGCCATGACCCCGATCGTCATGTACTGGCCGGGCTCGAACGGGACCGGATCACCATCGAGGCGGATCGTGAAGTAGCCCAGGCTGGAATTCTCGTCCGAGCGCGCGACGAGAGTCGCGTTGTACTGCGGCGCATCAGGCTCGACCTGACCCGAACCGACCAGCCCGGCCGCCTCGACCACGCTCAGCCGCCCGCCGCGGCCGCGTCCAGCCAGGCGCCAGCCGCGATGCCGGCCAGAACTGCCAGCACGGCCAGGACGAGCAACCAGGCGAGCCGGATGATCATCCGTCGGCCTTGATCAGGTTGTGCTTGGCGGCAGCGAACTCCACGTCGGTCAGGTTGCCCGCCTGGTGGAGGGTGGTCAATCGTTCCAGCTCGGCGACGAGGTCGCTGCCGCCGCCGGTGCCGGGCAGGCCGGTCATCGCACTGTGGGTGATGGTCATCGGTCCGATGATGCCCTTGGCCCGGGCCTCGGCCACCGTCTTGGCCACCTCCATGGTCTGGAACGGTGAGCTGGTATGACCCGGGTCGGCGCTTTGCAGTGCCTCGGCAGATTGGATCAGCCCGGCGGTGTCGAACGACCTGCCACCGAAGGTCACGCTCGGCTTGGCGGCGCCCGGCCGCATTGCCAGCAACGTCGTCACGAGCGGGACGATGCCCATCACCTCGAACATCAGGCCGAGCAGCACGAAGTTCAGGCCCGGGCCGCCCGACGAGTCGACCGTCGGATCGGATGGTCGAGCGATCCCCCACTGGAGGAAGGTGAAGCCCAGGCTGCAGAACAGGCCAACCCAAGCGAGCCCCGGCAGGCTCGCGTACAGCCCGCCGATCTTCGTGCCCCCGGCCACCGCCAGGAAGGCGAAGCCGAGGCCGGCGAAAATCGCCAGGGGCAGCGTCCAGGTGCCGTCGGGACACTGGACCGCGATCACGTAGGGTCCGCCGCTGGCGCACTGGCCACCCACGTCGAGCACCGAACGCATGCCAAGGAAGACAACGGTGATCGAACCGGCGATCCCGGCGATCCCGATGAGGAAGCCGACGACCGCCAGCCATCGGGCAGGCGTCCGAGCAGGGGTCGTGATCATCGGGGTCCCAGCTTCACGGACGGGCAGCCGCCAGGCGATCCAGGATCACCCGTTTGACCTGGTCCACGCTGACCCGCTCCTGGGTCATCGAGTCGCGATCGCGGATGGTGACCGCCCCGTCCTCCAGCGAATCGATATCGACGGTGACGCACCATGGCGTGCCGATCTCGTCCTGGCGGCGGTACAGCTTGCCGATCGCTGCCGTGTCATCGTAGACGGCCATCAGGTCACGCTTCAGGTCGTCCTTGATCCGGTGACACAGCTCCACGATCTCGGGCCGCTTCTTGAGCAGGGGCAGGACAGCCACCTTGTACGGGGCCAGGTCCGGGTGAAGGGCCAGCGAGACCCGGGTCTCCCCTTTTACCTGCTCCTCGCGATAGGCGTCGATCAGGAAGGTGAACGCCGCCCGGTCGGCGCCGGCGGCCGTTTCCACGATCCACGGGATGAAGTGCTCCTCGGTGGCCGGGTCGAAGTACTCGAGGTTCTGACCGGAGGCGGCGGCGTGGCGGGACAGGTCGAAGTCGCCCCGGTTGTGGACCCCCTCGAGCTCCTTCCAGCCGAACGGGAAGCGATACTCGATATCGATCGCCTTCCTGGCGTAATGGGCGAGCTCATCCGGGGCGTGCTCACGCAACCGGAGGCGAGCGGAGGTCACGCCATAGGCCTCGTACCACGCTCGACGCCGGGGCAGCCACTCCTCGAACGCGGCGGCAGCCGACGGTCCGCCCGGCTGGACGAAGTACTGCATCTCCATCTGCTCGAACTCGCGCATCCGGAAGATGAAGTTGCCCGGGCTGATCTCATTTCTGAAGCTCTTGCCGATCTGGGCAATCCCGAAGGGGATCTTCTTGCGGCTCGACTCGCGGACGTTCTTGAAGTTGACGTACGAGCCCTGGGCGGTCTCTGGTCGGAAGTAGACGATCGCGCCCTCGTCCTGGACCGGGCCCATGTAGCTCTGGAACATCAGGTTGAACTGGCGTGGCGGCGACAGCGGACCGGCGTCGTTCGGACAGGCGAGGTGGAAGCGCTCGATCACGCTCGGATCGGCCAGGTCGGTGATCGTGAGCGACTCGGCGCCAGGCAGCTCGTCGAGCCGATAGCGGCGGTGGCAGGTGGCGCACTCGACCAGCGGATCCGAGAACGAGCCGACGTGGCCCGACGTGATCCAGACCTGGGGATGCATCAGGATCCCGGCGTCAAGGCCCACGATGTCGTCGCGCTCCTGGACCATCGCCCGCCACCAGGCTCGCTTGACGTTGTTCTTGAGCTCGACTCCGAGTGGGCCGTAGTCCCACACGGCATTGATCCCGCCGTAGATCTCCGAGCTCGGGAAGACGAATCCACGGCGCTTGCTCAGCGACACGATCGTATCGAGGCTGGCGATTGACGGCGCGACAGCATTCGGATCGGACGGCTGGGCGTCCACGGTCTCGGTCACTTCCGGAGTCTAGCCGAGGCGGAGGCGCGTCGGCCGGATCCGGATGACGGCGGGATAGTCGGCCTGGTACTTCTCCGGGGTCCAGCCATACCCGTCGATGAGGCGCCGATATTTCGCAATGAAGACGCCATCGTTCGCTGCTCCCAAGGCGTTCGGGTCGATCAACGCCTCGGCCTCGAAGGTGACGATCTCGTCGCCTTCGGCATCGCTGTTCAGGTTGAACGAGACATGCGGGTTGGCCGCGATATTGCGCGTCCGCGGCGTGCCAGCTCGGCTGTAGACGACGATCTCGCCGCCCGTCCAGTGGAACCACACGGCCGATGCCTGAGGCTGGCCGGCCGGTGTGACCGTCGTCAGCCAGCCGATCAGCTCGCGCTCGAGGCGGTCAACCACTCGCGCTCCAGCCTCGGTCGTCGGATCCGGCAGGACGTTGGGCGCCGTCATGACCGGATGTCGACGCCCGGGCCAGCTGCTCGCTGGCCCGGCCCGGCGCGGACCAGGTCCAGGAAGGGCAGCGAGCGGGCGTCCCGCTCCAGGCTGATCCGCACGAAATCGCGCATCGCGGCCTCCACCTCGCGCTCGGCCAGGACCGGCACGCGCAGGGCGGCGATCGCGGCAATGTCGAGGCGCTGGTACGCCTTGAGCAGCTTGAGTGCGTCCAGGCTGAGGCCGGCCCGGTCGGCCGGTGGACCCGGCTCACGCTGGCACAGAACACCCCCCAGGGGCGGCACCCAGCGGAAGGTGTCGCCCGGCTCGAGCATCCGGTCGCACTCGACACAGCGGTCCACCTCGGGCCGCATCCCCAGCTCGTCTGTCAGGCGCATCTCGAACCAGCGTGCCGCCCGGCCTGGATCCATTCCGGCATCGAGCAACTCGTACGCCCGCTTGAGCAGGAGATAGATCGGCTCGGCCGCGTGGCGCTCCTCGAGTGAGCGGTCGGCCAGCTCGGCCAGGTACCAGGCCGTGGCGGTGGACTCGAGCGAGTCGCGCAGGGCCAGCCACGCATGCCCGACGCTGACCTGGGTGACGACGTCGAAGGTCCGCCCGTGAGCCAGCTGCAGGCGCAGCTCGGCGAACGGCTCCACGCTGCCTCCGAGCCGGCTCGTCGGCCGGCGGACGCCCTTGGCGATCGCCTTGAGCTTGCCGTCATGGGGTGTGATCAGGGTGAGGACCCGGTCCGCCTCGCCCAGGTCGAAACGCGACAGCACGATCGCATCGGTCGACCACAGGCGTTTGATCGGCATGGGGCCACGGTAGCATCGGCGCCCGGCCGATGATGCCGGGTCAACCCGCTACCGGCCGTGTGCAGGTTTGCGTGTACACTGCCCGAGCGATGACCGTGACCCGCCCAGAGCTCGACCTGCCCACCCTGATCGCCGCTACCGAGGACGAGATCGTCGGCCTGGTGCGCGACCGCGACCCGTCCACCCAAGGCCTGTACGAGATGGTCCGCTATCACCTCGGCCTCGACGGCAGCGGCTCCGCCGGCAAGCGCATGCGGCCACTTTTGGGCCTGCTCGCCTACGCCTCAATCACCGGTCAGTACGAACCCGCCCTGCCCGGCGCGGCGGCCGTCGAGCTGGGCCATAACTTCAGTCTGATCCACGACGACATCGAGGACGCTGACCTCGAGCGTCGCCACCGGCCGACGCTGTGGTCGCTCCATGGCATCCCCCAGGCCATCAACACGGGCGATGCGGTCTTCGTCCTTAGCCGGATTGCCCTCTATCGCCTGACCGAGCTTGGCTTCAGCGATGCCAAGGTGCTTCGCCTGATGCGCCTCTACGACGAAACCTGTCTCGCCCTGTGCGAGGGCCAGTACATCGACATCTGGACCTCCGGCCACGACGTCCCAATGACCGTCGAGCTGTACTTCGACATGATCGGGCGCAAGACGGCAGCCCTGATTTCGGCCGCGATCGAGGCCGGTGCACTGCTGGCCACCGACGACGAAGCCGTGATCGGGCGCTACCGGGCGTTCGGCTGGGCGCTCGGGCTGGCGTTCCAGCTGAACGACGACCTGCTCGGGATCTGGGGCGAGGAAGCCACCACCGGCAAGGCACCGTCGGACATCGCCAAGCACAAGAAGACCCTACCGATCCTGTACGCGTTCGAGCAGGCCAAGCCGGTCGACCGGCTCCGCCTGGGCGAGGTCTACCGCCACCCATCCCCGTCGGCCGCCGACATCGCCGATGTGGTGGCGATCCTGGAGCGGACCGGCGCCCGTCCCTACACCCGCGACCAGGCCCACCACTACCGCGATACGGCCCTGGCCGAGCTGGACGCGGCCGGCACGATTGAGCAATCGGCGCGCGAGCGGCTCGAGGGCATCATGCACTCGGTGATCAGCGCCTGACCCCGGCCTGACCCGCGCAGCTCCGACCGGTCCGTCAGCGATCGTCCTCGTCGGCCCGGGCATCGTCGTCCGGATCGCGCTGGCGGACCGCCAGCACCTTGCCCACCCGCCGCCCGTCGGTTGTCTCGACGGTCAGCTTCAACCCGTTCAGGCGGACCTCGTCGCCGGGCCTCGGGACCTTGCCCAGGCGATGGAAGATCAACCCGCCAAGCGTGTCGTACTCGTCGGCGTCCTCGAGCGCGATCGGGATATCGAAGATCTCGGTGAGCTCGTCCACGTCCACCCGGCCGTCGATTCGGGCCTCGTCGGGCGACAGCCGGACGATCATCGGCTCCTCGACGTCGTACTCATCCTGGATCTCGCCAACGATCTCCTCGAGCAGGTCCTCGATCGTCAACAGGCCGGCGGTCCCACCGTACTCATCGAGGACGATCGCGATGTGGACCTTGCGCCGCTGGAACTCGTGGAGCAGGTCATCGATCGACATGGACTCGGGCACGAACAGCGGCGTCCGCAGGAGCGAGCGGACCGTTGGCCGGGCGTTCGAACCAACCTTGAGGACGGGCAAAAGGTCCTTGGCGTAGATGATCCCGAGCACGCCGTCGATCGACTCCTCGTAGATTGGGATCCGGCTATGGCCTTCCTCGACGATCAGGTCGATCGCCTCGTCGAGGGTCGCCGACACGGGCAGCGCCACGATCGCGATCCGGGGGACCATCACCTCGTGCAGGCGTCGGTCGCCGAGCTCGATCACGGCGTTGATCATCTGTTCCTCTTCGGCCTCGAGGATTCCCTGCTCGCCGCCGCGCTCGACGATCAGCTTGAGCTCCTCGGCGGTCATCTGGGCGTCGCTCGACATGCTCACTCCAAGGAGCTTCGTGATCCCGCTGGTCACCCGAGTGAGGAACCACACGAGGGGACCGAGCAGTCGGGCGATCCACTCGACCGGACCGGCAACGAGCATCGACAGGCGCTCGGCATAGGCCAGCCCAATCGATTTCGGGACGAGCTCGCCAAAGACGATCGTGAAGAGGGCAAGCAGGACAGTGACGATGAGCAGGGCAACCCCGTCGGCCCCGCCACCGATCGCCGGGCGCAGGAAGGCCGCCAGCTCAACGCTGAGGTTGACCGCGGCATAGGCCGAGGCGAAGAAGCCCAGCACGGTCAGGCCCAGCTGGACAACGGCCAGGAAGCGGCCCGGATCGTCTTTCAGGCGGCGGACCCGGCGAGCTCGCCGATTGCCGTCCTCCGAGAGCTGGTCGAGGCGGCTCCGGCGGATCGAGATGATCGAGATCTCGGCCGAGACGAAGAAGCCCTCGAGCAGGGTCAGCACGACGATAACGAGCAGCTCGAACAGGTGGGTCATCCGGGCGCCGCCTCCCCGGGCGGCGGCTCGCCGGGTTCGGGGCGCGGATCACGCAGGCGGGCCGGCACGCCAATCGCCAGCTTGCCGGCCGGGACGTCCCGGTTGACCACCGCGCCGGCCCCGGTCCTGGCGCCGGGGCCGATGTCGACTGGCGCGATCAGCATCGTGTCGACCCCGATGAATGCGTCGGTCCCGATCGTCGTCCGGCTCTTGCGCTTGCCGTCGTAGTTGGCGGTGATCGTGCCCGCGCCGATGTTCGTCCGAGCGCCCACGTGAGCATCGCCGATATAGCTCATGTGATGCTGTTGCACGCCGGCGTCGAGCCGGCTGTTCTTCACTTCGGCGTAGTTGCCGAGCTTCACCCCGGTCCCGATCGAGCTGCCCGGCCGGAGGTGAGCGAACGGGCCGATCTGGACCTCGTCCTCCACTTCGGAGGACTCGAGCACGCTGGCCTGGACCCGGCAGCCGCGGCCGATGATCGTGTCGGTCAACTGGCTGCCGGCCCCGATGACCGTACCTGCCCCGACCCGGGTGGATCCGCGCAGGATCACGTTTGGCTCGAGGGTCACGTCGGCGTCGAGGATGACCGATGCGTCGACATGAGCCGTCGTTGGGTCGAGCATGGTCACGCCAGCCAGGAGGTGACGCTCATTGATCCGTACCTGCATCGCGAAGGTTGCCTGGGCCAGCTGCGCCCGGTCGTTGATCCCATCGAGGGTGCCGTCATCGCCGACCTGCAGCGAACCAACCTGGCGGCCGTCGGCCCGGGCGAGGGCGACCAGGTCGGTGACGTACAGCTCGCCGGTCACGGCCGACGGCTGCAGGTCCCTGATCCGGGCCCGGACCCATTCGGCGTCGAAGGCGTACAGGCCGCTGTTAATCTCGTCGATCTCGAGCTCGTCGTCGGTCGCGTCCCTGGCTTCCACGATTCGTTCGATCGCGCCTTCGTCGTCCCGGACCACCCGTCCGAGCCGGCCTGGATCGGTCGTGACGACGCTCACCAGCGAAATCACGGCAGACGAGTCAAGGTGGGCGGCAAGAAGGGCGTCCAGCAGGTCAACCTCGACCAGCGGCACGTCCCCCGACAGGACCAGGATCTGCTCGGCCGAGCCAGCGGCCAGCGGGACGATGGCCGCCAGCCCAGCCGCCAATGCATCGCCGGTGCCGCGCGGTTCGGCCTGCCGGGCGATATCGGCGCGGCCGGCCACGGCGTCCCGAACGGCTTCCACCGGCGGCGACCAGACAACGACCGGCCGGCCGCCCGTGGCCGCCTCGGCGGCGTCGAGGACGTAGTCGATCATCGGCCGGCCGCAGATCGAATGCAGAACCTTGGGCAGCCGCGACTTCATTCGCGTGCCGAGCCCCGCGGCGAGGACGATTGCCCGTGTTCGCGCGAGCATCGGTTGGGGTGTCATGCGTTGGGCGGAGCGTAGGGGCCGCCGCTCCGGGGTGTCAACGTCGTTCAGGCGGACCGGGTGGCGATCAACTCGATCTCGACTCGGGCACCCTTGGGCAGGGCCGCCACGCCAATCGTCGAGCGGGCCGGCGGCGGGTCTGGCATATAGCGGCCGTAGACCTCGTTCATCGCACCGAAGTCGTTGATATCGACCAGGAAGACGGTCGTCTTGACCACGTTAGCCAGGGACAGGCCCGCTGCCTCGAGGACCGCGCTCAGATTCTGGAGCACCCGCGCGGTCTGGGTGCTGATGTCGCCCTCGACCAGCGCGCCGCTGGCTGGGTCCAGGTGGACCTGACCCGAGCAGAAGACGAAGTCGCCGGCGGCGATGGCCTGGCTGTACGGCCCGACGGCTGCCGGGGCGCCCCTGGTGGCTATGGCCTGACGATCCATTCGATCCCTCCTGCTGGGACTCATCGCTGGGAATCACGGTGGCTGGCGATCACGGTGGCCATGACGAACGGCGGGCGATCACCAGGCGCGGCGAGCGAGCCGGCCTCGACGGCCTGGCGGACGACGGCTTCGGCCGCACGTGCCCTTTCGAGCGATGGATAGAGGACCCACAGAGTGGGCCCAGAGCCCGACAGCCCGACCGGCCGGCCGGTCAGCCGGGCCAGTGCCCGCCGGAAGGGCACCAGCGCCGGTTCGATCGCGGCTGTCGCCTGGAGCAGGTCGTTGGCCGAGGCCAGGATGCCAGCCCGGTCGTGGAGCGTCCGGGCGGTGAGGCCGCGCTGGAGCTCGCCGGCGAGGTGCTCGGACGTCTGGCGGGTCGCACCGTTGAGCGCTGTTCCTGCCGCTGCGTATGCCGCGAAGACGGCCGGCGTTAGCACCGCAATCCGCGGTCCCACGAGCAGGATCCCCGGTGGCTCGCCCCGGATCGCATCGGGCAGGTCGGTCACCTGCTCGCCGCGGCCCTCCACGATTGCGAGGCCGCCAACCAGGAAGAACGCCACGTCCGAGCCCAGCCGAGCCGCGATCGTCTGCCGTACATCAGTCGAGAGGACTGCCTCGCCGCCGGCACCCCACGCCTCGAGTGCGCCGTCGAGGGCCGCTGCGGCGTCGCTGCTGCCACCGGCCAGGCCGGCCGCAACGGGGATCCGCTTCTCCAGCCGGGCGGCAAGGGCCGGCGTCGGCAGGGCGCCACCCACGGCGGCCCGGGCTGCCGCGATCGCGCCCAGGACGAGGTTGTCCGCGGTCGGGCCAAGGTTGGCCCAGTCGCGCTCATGGGCGACGACATGGAGCGTGTCAGCCGGCCCCACGGCCGGGGCGAGCGACAGGCGATCGGACAGGCCGAGGGGGGCCATGATCGAGTGGATCGCGTGGTAGCCGTCGGACCGCCGGCCGATGATCGCCAGGGTGAGGTTGAGCTTGGCCGGAGCAAGCCGGACAACCGGCCCGAGGCGGCGGGCGGCATCGGTCATTGGGCCGCTCCGGACGGTTTCGTGTCGCGCGGCGCGCGCCGGCCGCGCGCGTCGGGACCGATTGGCCCGATCGCCTCGAGCAGCCGGATCCACTCACCCACGGCCAGTGTCTGCGGCCGCCGGTCCGGGTCGATCCCGGCGACCGTCAAGGCTGCGGCGATCGCATCGCCGGACAGGGGCAGCTGCCGGGCCAGGACGTTGTGGATCATCTTGCGCCGCTCGCGGAAGGCGGCCTGGACGAGCCGCCACAGAGCGTCCTCGACGACCGGATCGAGGCGATCGTCCTCAGCGAACGGCTCGATCACGATCACCGCCGAGTCAACCGCCGGGGCCGGCTCGAACGCCGTGGGTGGCACCCGCCGGACAATCCGGACCGTCGCGTGGTACTGGACGAACACGGACAGGTAGCTCAGGCCGCCGGGCTTCGCTGCGATCCGTTCGGCTACCTCACGCTGGACCATCAGGACGAGGCGTCCCGGCCGGGGTAGCTCGCCCAGGAGCCGGTGCAGGATCGGGCTGGTGATGTGGTACGGCAGGTTGGCCACCACATCGTACGGCTGGGGCAGAAGCCGGGTGAGCGGCTGGTCGAGTGCATCGCCTTCGATCACGCGCAGCGAACCCGGACCTCCCGGCCCGTGGCCGGGCGGGAGAAGCGCCGCCACGAAGCGGTCACGCAGGAAGCCGGCCAGGCCAGGATCGAGCTCGACCGCGGTCACCGACGCCGCCGCCTCCAGCAGGCCGGCGGTCAGGAAGCCGAGGCCTGGCCCAATCTCCAGCACGTTCTGGCCCGACCGTGGCGCCGCCTCGGCCAGGATCGCCTCGAGGACATCGACATCAACCAGGAAGTTCTGGCTGAGCGAGTGGCGGGCGCGCAGGCCAGACTCGCGGAGCGTCCGGCGGATCGCGGCGGGATCGACTCGAGGCGGACTGGCCGGACTCACCGGGCGGCCAGGGCCAGGTTCGGCCGGGCATCCAGG
Source organism: Chloroflexota bacterium (assembly GCA_003152165.1). GTDB lineage: Bacteria > Chloroflexota > Limnocylindria > Limnocylindrales > CSP1-4 > Palsa-1033. The sequence goes on along the minus strand of PLZO01000110.1, from coordinate 13,646 downwards.
TCGAGACCGGCTCGCGCACCGGCGAGGAACCGCCGTGCGCCGGCGGCACCGATCATTGCGCCGTTGTCGGTGCACAACCCCGGGCGGGGCACGTGGAGCGGCAGCCCAAGGGCGTTCGCCTCGTCGGCCAGCCGCCCGGCCAGGACGCGGTTGGCTGCGACCCCGCCGCCGACGACGATTGAGCGGGCGCCGATCGCGCGGGCGGCCCGGGCCGTCTTGCGGGCAAGGACATCGATCACCGCGTCCTGGAAGCCCCAGGCCAGCTCGGCCACGACCGCCTCCGGGAGCATCGCCCCGGGCTCGTCGGGCAGGCCGGCCGCGGCCCGGGCAGCAGCGACGATCCGGCGGGCGGCGGTCTTCAGGCCGCTGAAGCTAAAGTCGTAGCTGGCACCGAGCCAGGCCCGCGGGAAGACGATATCCCGGTCCGTTGCGCCGGCGGCTGCGCGCATAATCGCCGGTCCGCCCGGGTAGCCCAAGCCAAGCAACCGGCCGACCTTGTCGAACGCTTCGCCGGCCGCGTCGTCGACGGTCTCCCCAAGGAGGCGGTAGTCGCCGTGGTCGCGCATCTCGGCCAGGAAGGTGTGGCCGCCGGAGACGACCAGGGCGACCAGCGGGAAAACGGGTTCCGGGCGGGTCTCTTCGCCGGGATCCAGCAGCCAGGCCGCCTCGACGTGGCCGTCGAGATGGTTGACCGCGACAAGCGGCTTGCCCCGGACGTAGGCCAGTGCCTTCGCGAAGTTCAACCCGACGAGGAGCGAGCCGGCCAGGCCGGGCCCATACGTCACGGCGACCGCGTCGACGTCCGACCAGGCCACCCCGCCATCGTCCCAGGCGGCGTCCAGGACCGGCACGATCCAGCGCAGGTGGGCCCGCGCGGCGACCTCCGGCACGATTCCTCCGGTTCCAGCGTGGAGGGCCACCTGGCTGGCAACCACGTTGGCGTGGATCCGACGACCGTCCTCGACCAGTGCGATCCCGGTCTCATCACAGCTTGATTCGATCGCCAGCAAGAGCGGCCCGCTCATGCTCCGCGATCCGTTTCCGGGGCTGCTGGGGGCGCGACCTTCAGCGGTTCCGGCGCGTTCTCCAGGCACGCTCGCCGCTCGGCCAGCCGGGCACTCATCTCCGGCGAGCGGAGCGGCTCGGTGGTCATGATCAGGGCGTCCTCATTGTTGTCGCTGTAGTAGCGCGGCCGCACCCCGACGGGGCGGAAGCCGAACTTCTCGTACAGGCGGCGGGCGGGCAGGTTCGAAAGCCGGACCTCGAGGGTCGCCTCCGTCGCCTGCCGATCGAGGGCAATGTCCAGGATCGCCACGAGGAGGCGCTCGCCGAGGTGGTTACGGCGCCAGGCCGGGGCGATTGCGAAGGTCGTGATGTGGGCCTCGTCCACGATCAGCCACAGGCCGGCAAAGCCGGCGATCTCAGCGCCGACCCGGACGACGAGGTAGTGGGCCAGCTTGTTCGTCTCGAGCTCCGTCCGGTAGGCGTTCGCCGGCCAGGGCGCCGAGAATGCCGCCCGCTCGATCACCTGGATGGCCGGGAGGTCGTCGAGCCGCATCGGTTCGACGGCCGCCTTCAGCGGGGGTCGCGCGACCACTCGATCGAACCGCTCAGTGCCCCAATTCCGCGGGGCAGGGTGACGTACTCCGGGACGAGCCGGGCCAGGTCGTCGGCCTCGCCGGCCGCCAGCCGCGTGGCGGCGAGCTGGAGGAGTGTCTCGCCCAGCCGGGTTCGCGCCACCTGGCCGCGGGCCAACGCATCCGCCGGCGCCCGGCCGTCGAGATCAACTGCCAGCAGCTCGGTCCCCGGGGCGAGCCGAGGCTCGCTGCCGGCTGGCACGAGGCGCGGGCCGTCGTGGTCGACCAGGACCCGGTCGCGCGGGCCGGCGGGCAGGAGGAGGGCGCGGCGTTGGGTGGAGCCTGGAGGCATCGCCGATTCGGGCGAGATCGGACGAGCAAGCAGGGCGGTCGAGGTCGGGATCCCGACGATCGGGATCGCCAGGGCGTGGGCCAGGCCCTTCGCCGTCGCAAGTCCCACCCTCAGCCCGGTGAAGGCACCCGGGCCGGTCCCGACCACGATGCCGCCGAGCGAGCCAAGCTCGATGCCGATGCCGCGCAGCAGGCGATCCAGCGCGGCCAGGAGCTCCTCGCCGTGGCGCTGACCGGCCGGCCAGGCTGCGACCTCGGGCTTGCCGCCGGGCCGTTCGATGGCCACGACCGCCACGTTGGTTGCCGTGTCGATCGCGAGCAGCGGACCTCGCCCCGGGTCGGTCATGGCAGGGCATCCAGGTAGCGCTCGAGCTCGGCCGCGGTCGCCGTGAGGTGGATCGTCCGGGGCTCGTCCCCATCGCCGGTGATCACGATGTCCAGGCGGGCCGCGGGCAGCGCCGGGCCAAGACGTTCGGCCCATTCGACCAGGCTGACGCCGGCAGCCTGGCGCTCGTCGAGCAGTCCACCCGCCAGCGCATCGCTGGCGTCTTCGAGACGGTACAGGTCGAGGTGGAAGAGCGGCAGGCGGCCCGCATACTCGGCCATCAGGACGTAGCTCGGCGAGTTGATCGTGGCCGTCACGCCCAGACCCGCTCCGAAGCCCTTGGCCAGCTGGGTCTTGCCGGCCCCGAGCTCGCCGTGAAGCGCGATCAGGTCACCGGGACGGGCGGCCGAGGCGAGTGCGGCGGCGACGGCGCGGGTCGCCTCGGACGAGGCCGAGTGGACCTGGCGCTCGGCGAGCCGCGAACGAGTGGCTGGCATGGGCCGAGGGTACCCGAACCGCCGCCGGGCGGTCCGTCCGTCAGCTGAAGCGCTCGAGGTCCGGGATTGGCACGATCACGATCGCGCCGTCGTCGAGCTCAACCCTGCCTGCTTCGAGCTGCACACCGGCCGGGAAACGCCGGCGCCCGGCAGATCCGCGCCAGCGGCCCTCGCGGCCGGCCAGCTCACCGTGGCGGATGCGGACCCAGTCGGGCGGGACGCTGGGACGCTCCAGGGGCGGGTCCACGAGCAGCAGGGGCGGATCCGACACGATCCCCACCTCGCGTCCGTCGAGGCGCTCGAAGAGCCTTAGCAGGGGGGTTGGGATGGGCCGCCGGAACGTCCCGTCAAGAACCAGCACCGCAAACGGTGCGATCGCCTGGAGGCTCGCCCCCTGGCGGGCCTCGGATGCGACGAGGTCGCGCAGGTCCTTGCCGGCCAGGCCGGGCACCACGATTCCGCGGACGCCCATCGCGCGGGCCCGGCTGATCGTCTCCGAGTCCAGCCGGCCGCCGACGACGAGGATCGAGCCGGCCCGGCCGACATCCAGGCTGCCGCGCAGGCCCGCTTCGCCGGTGACGAGCTCCAGTCGGCCGCGGGTGGGACCACCCGCGGCGAATGCGCCGGGGACCCCGTAGCCGGCGAGCGAGATCCCGATCCCCCGGCCGGGCACGACCTCGCGGACGATCCCGGCCGCAGGCGCCTCGAGGAGCTCGGTGTGCTCACCACTCACGATCTGCCAGCGGCCGGCCTCGGCCATCAGCACTTCGCCGGCAGCGGTCCGCGGTCGGCGGCGGCGGAGCGTCGCGCCGGATTCGTGGCCGTCGCCAGCCCACCAGTCGCCGGGCGCCAGCCTGGCTGCGGCATCGTCCGGGTCGGGTAACGTCGGCGGGCCAAGCTCGAGCCGGGGGTCCCGGCGACGCTCGGCCAGGCCCAGCCCGGCCGTGACCGGCTCGCCCGCCCCGACCAGGATCCGATCGCCGGGACCCAGTTCGAACCAGGTCGTCGGAGCGGGGATGACCAAAGGCCGGTTGGGGATCGTCCAGTCCGAAGCCGGCTGCGGATCAGACATCGAGGCCCGGCCAGAGCGCCGCCTGCCACGCGCCGAGCAGGGCCCGCCGTCGATCCAGCCGATCAGGCAGGCGCAGCGGGACGTCGCGCAGGTCGACCAGCAGTCCGCCCAGGCCCCCGCCGACCTCGATCCGGGCGTGCTGCGCCCGCGATCCCAGGTTCACCTGGTCGCGGAAACGAAACTCGGCGATCCCCAGCTGGCCCGGGGGCAGGTCGACCAGCTGGAGGCCGCCCGGCACGAGGTCGATCTCGCTCGACCCCGACTCACCGTGGATCAGCAGCCGCCCGGCACTCTTGCCCGCCCGCAGGCCGGCCGGGGTCACCACGGTCCCGAGCGGCACGAGGAGGTCCTCGGCCAGCTCGGCCAGCAGCACCCGGCGCTCGGCCTGGTCATCGACCATCCCAATCGGGCCAAGCAATCGGGCGTAATCCCAGGCCAGCTGGCTCGCCCCGGGCCGACGGACCACATCGGCCAGGGCCAGGGCGATCGCCGGCCCGGGCGCGACGGCCCACGCCCCGCCGGCGACCACGATCAGGTCCGGGGCCGGCAGCCCGCTGATGTCGGGAGTCGCTGCGACCAATCGCTCCAGGGCGGCGCGAGCCGCGGCGTAGCGAACGACCGCCCCGGCGCCGTACGCCTCACCCCACGGGGTGAGGCGTACCTCACGCAGGCGATCGCGCATCCGGTGGCGATCGAGTGGGATCGATGACCACGCCAGGACGCCGTCGACCAGCTCGTCGTCTGGCTCGCCGGCCGGAGCCAGGGCAGCTGCCTTGACGTAGGCCGGCGACGCCTCGACGCCGTCGGGCCCGGCGAGGACGCGGAGCCCGCCGGTGAACCCGATCTCGACCAGCTCGACCCGCCGGTCGAGGACCGCAGCCAGGTCGGTGGTGGCCCGGACGAGAGCATGCCGACCGTCGCCCGACGCCGGCTGGATCGCGTCGAGAAGTCGACGCAGGCCGGCGCCCGGCGGATCTCCAGCGGTCGCCGCCGGACCGAACGGCGGTGGGGCGCCGTCGGCATCGACTGCGAACCGTCCCGCCTGGGTCCCGAGCAGGCCGGCGAGCACGAGCGGCCGGGTCGGATCCCGGCTGGCCAATGCGGCGCCCAGCGTGGCCAGGGCGGCCACAGCGGGTTTCGGATCGAGGGCCGGCGACTCTCCGGCGGCGAGGATGACGGCGGCGACGTCACGCTCCAGGGCCAGCCGGGCGAGGGCCACCGGCTCCGACGATTCTAGGCTCAGGCCAGCCGATCGCCAGCCGGCCGTCTCGGCCAGCCGCTCGACAGCCGCCCGCTCACGCTCGCTTGTCGCCAGGATCGCCAGGCGAGGCAGCTCAGCTGTCCGGGCGACCAGCCTGGGGGTGGCGGCGAACGATGCCGGCCTGAGGCCGAGTTGGCGGGCCAGGGCCCGGTCGGCGTCGATGAGGCGGGCCACGAGGCGGGCCAGGAGGTCATCCGGGTCGATCCCGGCCGGCGACGATTCGGCCGTCAACAGGCGCCACCGGCCGTTGATCCGGCCGAGCACGGCCGCAGCCGAGGTCGCCGACCCGAGGTCGAGCGCGAAGGAAGCGCGCGGGTCGCTCGTCACCAGCCCATGCTACCCGGCGGACCGTCCGATCGTGTCCGGGCGCAGCGCGGGCCGGCCGTCACCGCAGGAGGCCGGCCTCAGGCGTCGAGGGTGTCGTCCTCGTCCCACTCCTCGAGGCGCTCGATCAGCTGCTCGATCCCGATGTCGTCGGCCAGCAGCTCGGTGGCCGAGCTAACCTCGCCGCCGAACAGGCCGTGCAGAGTCGGATCGAAGAAGAGCATCGCATTGCTGCCGAGCGGTCGATAGGGCCGGCTGGCGTTCAGGAAGTAGACGGCCGGTGCGGCCAGGCCGCGCAGGTGGATCTCGCGGGCCACGCGGTCGACGAGCTCGTCACGCTGCTCCTCGGTCCGATCGGGCGGCAGCATCATCAGCCGGGTCCCGCTTCGAGCCCGACCGCGGAGCTTGTCTCGACAGCATGGATGGCCGCCTGGAAGGCGGCATACGCGGCGGCCCCGCGCAGGGCGAAGGTCACCGCCTCGATCGAGGGCGAGTGGCGCAGCTCGTCGCGCACCGTGGCCAGCGTGATCCGGGCGGCTTCGTCGAGCGGATAGCCACCGACGCCGGTGCCGAGGGCCGGGAAGGCGATGCTTCTCACGTGGTTCTCGCGGGCCCTTGCCATGGCGTTCCGCACGGCCTCCTCGATAGCGACCGCGCTCGTCCGCCGATCGCGGTCCAGTGACACGGCATGGATGATGATCCGGGCAGCCAGCGTCCCTGCCGTGGTTACGACCGCCTGGCCCAGGCTGAGCGGACCCTGGCCTACTGCGGCGAGCTCGATCGCGTCACCGCCGGCCCGCCTGAGCGCCCCGCCCACGCCCGTGGCCATCCACAGACTGGGGTTCGCCGGGTTGACGATCGCGTCGACCTCGAGCTCGCAGATGTCCCCGTTCCAGAGCTGAATCCGAGCCACTAACCCTCCACCCCGCCAGCGTCCGCACGCTCAGCGGTACCAGCCCGGCATGGTACACCCGGGGCAATCGGCGAGCCCATCGTGCTGACGACTTCCCACGAGATCGTGGTGCAGGCCCGCGCCACATCGAGGGCGCTGATTCGCTCACCCGCCTGATCGCCGATCAAGACGAACTCGTCGTCGACCGTGACTGCTGGTCCGGGGACATCGGTCACGTCGGCCATCACTGCGTCCATCGCCACGGTCCCGACGAGCGGCACGTGGATCCCCCGGACAAGCGCCTCGGTCCGGTTCGACAGCGCCCGCGACCAGCCGTCCGCATAGCCGATCGGGAGGGTTGCGATCCGGCTCGGTCGGCTCGTCGTGAAGCTGGGACCGTAGCTGACACCGCTGCCCGCTGGCAGCTCGACGACCTGGATCGGCCGGGCATGCAGCGACAGGACCGGCTTGAGCTCGCATGCGGCCGAGCCCTGGAGTGCCTCGCGCGGCAGGTCGTCAGGCGGCAGACCGTACAGGGCAAGCCCGATCCGGACCCCCTCGAGGAGCGGGCCGCTACCTGCCAGAAGGCGACCGCTCGCGCTCAGGTGGCGGCGCGGGATCCGGACGCCCTCCGCCCCCAACAGGGCGATTGCCTCGGCGAATCAGCCGAGCCTGGCCCTGCGTCCGAACCCGGTCGACCGGCGCCTGGAGGTAGGGCCAGACCCCACCCAGCCGCACGCCCGGGGCGGCGGCGATCCGGCGTGCCGCCGCGGTTGCCTCACCCGGCGCAATCCCGGCCCGGCCCAACCCGGTCTCGAGTTCAAGGTGGAGCTCGAGCTGGTGCGGCGCGCGGCGCCGGCCGGCTGCGCGCGACGAGCTCCGGGCGTGCTCGATCACGGCCAGCGTCCGATTGAGCAGGATCGGGTCGCTGGCGGTGATCGCAATTCGTCGCCGGGCGGCTTCGGCTGCGTGTTGGGGCGGGACCGCGAAGAGCACCAGGATCGGTAGGTGCAAGCCAGCCTCGCGCAGCTCGACGGCTTCGTCGAAGGTCGCCACCGCCAGCCCATCGGGCGGCGCATTGCTCCTCGCTTGTCCAGCGTCGATCGCCCCGGTCCCGGCCTCGAGAGAATGGCCGATCGGAATCGCCCCATGGCCATACGCATCGGCCTTCAGGACCACGTCGAGGCGAGTTCCTGCTGGCAACGTCCGGCGCAGGACGGCCAGGTTGGCCGCCAGCCGGCCCAGGTCAATCTCGAGCCAGGCCGAGCGCGGCAGTGGCGCGAAGCCGACCGCCGCCAGCCGCCGTGATCGACTGCGGCCCGCGATCAGTCGAAGCCGGACGGCTCAGCTGGAGCTCCCGGCCGGTTCAGCCGGCCCACCCGTCACAGGACCCCCCGGGCCGGTCGTTGCCGGTCGCGCGCCGAAGCCGAGCTTGCGCTCGGCAATCTGCCGCGCCCGGACGGCCGTCAGGCGCTTCCGGGCGAGGGCGATCTCGAAGGGCAGGTCTGACGCCAGCAGTCCGGCATCGCCCAGCCGATCGCGGACCGCCTCGCCGGCGGTGCCGTGCAGGAAGACACCCAGGCGGGCGGCGTCGAACGGATCGAGATGCTGGGCGAGGAGCGCTCCGATCGTCCCGCTGAGCACGTCGCCGGTGCCGCCGGCCGCCATCGCCGGATTCTCGAACGTCGCCCGGGCCAGCCGGCCGTCGGGCGCAGCGACTACCGTCCGGGCGCCCTTGAGGACGACGATCTGGCCCCACCGCCGGGCGGCGTCGCTCGCGGCCGTGACCCGGGCCGCGTCGTCGCCGAGCAGGTCGCCATCGGTCGCGGCGGCGATCCCGCTGGCCGCCCGCAGCCGCTCGAACTCGCCTGTGTGGGGGGTCAGAACGGATGGCCGGCGGACGCCCAGCCACCACTCGTCCTCGGCGGCCAGCGAGCGCAACGCCTCGGCGTCGACGACGGCCGGCGGAGTGCCGTCCTCATCGACCCCAAGGAGGGCCCTGATGAGTTCGACGGTGGCGAGCCCGGGTCGGAGACCCGGCCCGATCACGATCGCATCGTGGGCGTGATCGAGAATCCGGGCGAGGGCGCCTTCCGGTTCCACCTGGTCGAGGTCATCCTCGGGCAGGGCCAGCGTCGTCGCCTCGACAACCTTCGCCGCGAACAGTGGCTGGAGCGATTCGGGCACGGCCAGGGTCACCAGGCCCGCCCCCGCCCGGCCGGCGGCCGTACATACCAGCAGGGCCGAGCCGGCGTAATCGAGCGAGCCGGCCAAGACGAGCAGCCGCCCGAACGTGCCTTTGTGGCCGCGGAGGGGCCGCTCGGGCAGGAGCGGCCCGGCACTCAGGTCGTTGAGCTCCTCGGCGGCGGCGGGTTCAGCCGTCACGGGCATCGGCCTCCTGCAGGGCCCGGAGGCGGTCGAGCCGGGCCAGGATCCGCCGTTCGCGATCGTCCAGGCGGGCCTCGATATTGGGTGGGAAGACGTACCGCCCGCCGACCGTTCGGACCCCGAACGCGATCGCCACGGCATATTCGGCTTCATGGCTGATCGACACCGCGATCCGGCCCATTCCGAGCTGCTCGGCCCGTGCGGCAGCGCGGCCGTGCAGGTGGACCGCCGGCTGGCCGGTCGGCAGGCGCTCGATCTCGATCTCCCGCCAGCCGATCCCCCGGACACCCAGCCCGAGCACCTTGCTGATCGCCTCCTTGGCGGCCCACCGGCCGGCCATCGTCTGCGGGCGGCCGCGGACGTAGGCTCGCTCGGCCGGCGTGAGCACGCGATTTGAGAAGCGCTCCCCGAACCTCGCCAACGCTGCCCGGATCCGGTCAATCCGGATGATGTCGATCCCGAGCTCGGTCGTCCCGTCCGGGACCGCCGGGACCGTGGCCATGGCTATTCGACCGTGACCGACTTCGCGAGGTTGCGGGGCTGGTCCACGTCCGTCCCCCGGGCGACCGCCATGTGGTAGGCGAAGAGCTGGAGCGGGATGACCGCCAGGATCGGGCTGAGCACCTCATCGGTGTCCGGGACCCAGCAGACCTCATCGGCGAAGCGCTCGATCTGGGGATCGCCCTCGGTCGCGATCGCGATCACCCGGGCATCTCGTGCCCGGCCTTCCATCACGTTGCTGATCACCTTGTCGTAGACCGACGAGCGGGTCGCCACGGCGACCAGCGGGCATTCGGCGTCGAGCAAGGAAATGGGACCGTGCTTGAGCTCGCCGGCCGCGTAGCCCTCGGCATGGACGTAGCTGACCTCCTTGAGCTTGAGCGCACCCTCAAGGGCAGCCGGGTAGCCATAGCCCCGCCCGACGAACATGAAGCCGCGCGAGTTGACATAGCGCCGGGCGAGGGCCGCCGTACCGGCTGCCAGGTCGAGCGTCCGCTGGGCCGCGTCGGGCAGGGCCCGCAGTGCCCCGGCCAGCTTGACCTCGCGCCCGCTACGCAGGCTGCCTCGAGCCTTGGCGATTGCGGCCGCGAGGATGACCAGGGTGGTGACCTGGGTCACAAACGTCTTGGAAGCCGCGACCGCCACCTCCGGCCCGGCCTGCAGGAAGAGGACGGCGTCCGCCTCGCGGGTGATCGCCGAGCCGACGGTATTCGTGACCGCGATCACCAGGCAGCCTCGCGAGCGAGCGAGGCGGGTCGGGGCAATCGTGTCGGCCGTCTCACCCGACTGAGTCACGGCGATCACCAGCGTCTCCGGGTCGAGCGGCGGCGGGCTGTAGCGGAACTCGGAACCGACGCCGGCTCGGGCCGGCAGGCCTGTCCACTCCTGGAGTGCGGTGGCGCCGATCAGCGCGGCATAGTACGCGCTGCCGCAGGCCACTAGCTCGATCCGGCGCACGCCGGTGAGCGCAGCGTCCAGACCAGCGAGCTCCTCGACGACGATCCCACCGGCGCGGCTGACCCGACCCGCGATCGACTGGCGCAGCGCCGTTGGTTGCTCGTGGATCTCCTTGAGCATGAAGTGGTCGAAGCCGCCCTTCTCGGCGGCCGCGGCCGTCCAGGTGATCGTGGCGGTGGACCGGGTGATCGGGTGCCCGGCGACGTCGCTGATGACGACTCCCCGCGGCCGGAGGTCGGCCACGTCGCCCTCCTCGAGAAAGATCACCTGGTCGGTATGGGCGAGGATCGCGGCCACGTCGCTGGCCAGGAACGTCTCGCCATCACCCACGCCAACGACGAGGGGCACGTTCTGGCGGGCGCCGACCAGCCGGTCTGGCTCACCGCGGTGCATCACCGCCAGGGCGTAGGCGCCCTCGATCCGGCGCAGGGCCGCCCGGGTCGCCTCGGCGATATCGCCGTCGTAGGCCTCCTCGATCAGGTGGGCGATCGCCTCGGTGTCCGTCTCGGAGGTGAGGACATGACCCCGCTCCTCGAGCCCGTCGCGCAGCTCCCGGAAGTTCTCGATGATCCCGTTGTGGACCACCGTGATCTCGCCGGTGCAGTCCTGGTGGGGATGGGCATTCAGGTCGTTCGGCCGGCCGTGGGTGGCCCAGCGGGTATGGGCCAGGCCGATCGCTGCGTGGGGCGTCCGGTCGGCGATCGCGGTCTGGAGGTTGGCCAGCTTGCCCGCCCGCTTCTCCACGAAGAGCCGACCGCTATCGTCGATCAGGGCGATTCCAGCCGAGTCGTAGCCGCGGTATTCGAGCCGCTTGAGGCCCTCGATCAGGATCGGGCCGGCCTCCCGGGGACCGGTGTAGCCGACGATTCCGCACATTGCTGCTGGTTTCTCCGTCGCGCTGCTGGCGCCGGTCCCTGACCGGCGCTGGAGCGGGCTAGTGTAGACGCTCTCCGGCCAGGGTCCCGATCCCGTCCGCCAGCTCGCGGACGGTCTCGGCGTCGGGACCTTCGACCATCACCCGCAGGACCGGCTCGGTGCCCGAAGGTCGGACGAGGATCCGGCCGCCCGACCCAAGCCGGACCTTGGCCTCGGCGATCGCCCGGCGAAGTACCGGGTCGCCTTCCCACTGGTCCTTGTGACGAACGCGGACCGCTCGCTGCTCCTGCGGAAACAGGGGAATCTCGGCGGCCAGCTCGTTGACCGCCCGGTTGGCCCGGTCCAGCACCCCGAGCAGCTCGAGGCCGGTCACCAGGCCGTCGCCCGACGAACCGTGGTCAAGGACGATCACATGACCGCTCTTCTCACCGCCAAGGTTGGCGTCGTTGACCAGCATCCCCTCGAGGATGTACTTGTCACCGACCGGCGTCCGCACGAGCTGGCCGCCGGCAGCCCCCACGGCCGCCTCGAGCCCGCCGTTGGAGAGAACGGTCACGACCACGATCCCGTTGCGGAGCGCGCCCCGACGCAGCCGGTCAAGGGCGATCAGGCCGATCAGCTGGTCGCCATCGACGACCCGGCCGCGGCGGTCCACCACGACGAGCCGGTCGGCATCACCGTCGAGGGCGAAGCCGAGATCGGCCCGGCGGGCGACCACCTCCCGGGCCAGCGCCGCCGGGGCCGTCGCCCCGCACTCGACGTTGATGTTCACGCCGTCGGGCTGGTTGTAGATCACCTCAACCGTCGCGCCGGTCGCGGCGAGGATCTCCGGTGCCGCGATGCCGCCCGCTCCGTTGGCGCAATCGAGGACGATCCGGAGGTCCGTCCGGATCGTCCCGGCCAAGCCCAGTCGGGCGGACCGGTAGCGCTCCAGCAGGTCCGGCGCGTCGCACACCCGGCCGATCCCGGCATTACGTGGACCACCCAGCTCCTCGCTCCGCCAGATCAGCGCCTCGAGGGCATCCTCGCGATCGTCGTCGAGTTTCATCCCCCGCGCGTCGAGGACCTTGAGGCCGTTGTCCTCGGCCGGGTTGTGCGAGGCCGAAACCATGATCCCGGCGCCGAAGTCGCCGCTGCCGGCCAGGAACGCGAGGGCCGGCGTGGGCAGCGTCCCGGCCAGGTGGACGTCGGCGCCGAGGCTGGTCGCACCGGCCGCGATCGCGGTCACGAACATGCCGCCCGAGCGCCTGGTGTCCTGACCTACGACCAGCGCGCCGCCGCCCCGGAGGAGCTCGTGGGCCGTGGCCCGGCCGAGGGCGTACGCGAGGGTCGGCTTGAGGTCCACGTTGGCGACCCCCCGAATGCCGTCGGTGCCGAAGAGGCGGGCCATGCCTACGGTCCCGGCGAGGCTGGTGATGACGAGGGCGACGCCACCGCTACCGTGACCGTGACCGTGGCTGGACCAAGGCTGATCACGTTGAGGCTGGCCGGCAGGTTGACCGTGGGGATCAGGACGTGGCTGCCGGGCGCCAGCCCGTTGACATCCACCGTGACCGAGAACGTCTGGCCGTCAATTCCGGCGAGAGCCGCCGGCGAGCCGCCAAGGGTGACCAGGATCTGGTCCGACGACAGGCTGTACAGGCGATCGTCACGAGCCCCGGACAGGACGATCCCGGCTGAAAAGGTTTGCGAGGCGGTCACCGGCGTCAGGTGGACCGTGACCGAGACCGTGCCCGGCCCGAGGGCACTGATCCCCGCCGGGAGGACCAGGTTGACCACCCGGGTGACGTCGGCCACGGCTCCGGTCAGGTCTACCGTGCCGGTATCGACCTCGCTCAGCGCGGCCAGGGCGCCGCTGTCGCCCTCGACCGTCACGGCCGCCGGGCTGACCGTGACGCTACTGACCTGGAAGCCGCTGCTCGGCTCGCCGCCGAACCTGGGGCTGACCGGCACGGTCCGAGTCTGCTGGCTGCCGACTCGGATCTGGACGCGGACGGTCTGTGGATCGATCCGGACCGGGCTGAGGACATTGCCCACGGCATCGACCGCCACGAGCGGGACCTCCTGGTCGATATCGAGGCCGGACGGCTGGATCACGACCCGGGCGATCACGGAGGTCGCCAGGCCGACGACTGACTCGGGCCCCGAGACCGTGACCGAATTGGCCGACAGGACCGGTGCCTGGGGTTGCAGCCCCGTCGGGACGCTGCCGTTGTCAACCTCGACCGGAACGCTCTTCGAGATAAGCGGATCGAGCTGGACCTGGATGATCTGGGGATCGAAGTCAAGAATCTCGACACGGGGGTCGGCGGCCTGCACGTGGACTTGAACGGTCGCGAACGGGGTACCCGCGTGGGGGGTTGTCGTCGACAGGTCGACGGTGGCGGTGAAGCTCGAGCTGGATAGCCGGTCGGCCACGTCGACAGGGGCGAAGTAGCGGATGTTGGTGACCTCGCCCAGGTTGCTCAGGAGGACCGCGCTGGTGGGCTGGTTGGTTGAAACGATCGGGATCCGGCCGGGCCAGACCTGGGCGTTCTGGGACAGGACCAGACCGGCGTAGAGGAACGTGGCGAGGACGATCGAGCCGAGCTTGAGCGGCCAGTTCCGGACGATCCGGGCGGCGAT
>PLZO01000150.1 GCA_003152165.1 Chloroflexota bacterium | reverse complement strand
TCGCCTACGAGGGGCTGGAGAACTTTGGGATCTCGATGGGCGGAGTGGCCGCCAAGCCGTACATTCCACTCTTCGCCGCCTTCTTCCTGCTCATCCTGTTCTGCAACTGGAGCGGCCTGATCCCGCCCGTCGGTCGGATCGAGCAGCTCCGGGCGCCCACGTCGGACGTCAACATCACCCTGGGGCTGGCCCTGGTCAGCTTCGGATACTTCGAGTTCCAGGGCTTCCGCAAGCACGGCATTCGGGGCTACCTTGGCCGGTTCTTCCCGCTCTATGAGTTCCGCAACGGGGTTGGGGCCGGGATCATCGCCATGTTCGTTGGCCTGATCGAGCTGATGCTCGAATTCGTCAAGCCGATCACCCTGTCGATGCGGCTCTTCGGCAACATCTACGGTGGCGAAGTCGCGCTCGCCGCGATCACCGCCCTGACCCTGTTCGTTGCGCCGGTCATGCTGTTCGGCCTGGAAGTGATGCTCAACTTCATCCAGGCCCTGATCTTCAGCATCCTCAGCCTGCTGTTCATCGTGCTCGCCATCGAAAGCCACGAGGGCGAGGAAGGCGAGCTGGCGCATGAGGCTATCGAAACCCTGGACGGTAGTGCGCCAGGCGGCCAGCCAGTCCTGGCGTGAACGGTCAAGTCAACCGGCCGCCCGGCCGGACCTAGGAGGAACACACCGGATGGATCACATCGGCGCTGGGCTCGCGGCCCTGGGGGTCTTTGGCCCCGGCATCGGCATCGGCATCCTGGGCGGCCTGGCATCGACGGCGATCGGGCGCAATCCCGAGGCTGCCGGCCAGATCCGTGGTCTGGCGATCATCCTGGCGGCGTTCGCCGAAGGACTCGGCGTCCTGGCCATCGTCGTCGGTATCCTCGCGATCATCATCTAGTCGTCTGGCGGAGATCGAATCGTGGCCCTCCTATCCGTCGCCGGGGTCGCCGCCCAGGCGGCCGTCCGGCTGACGGCCGCCCAGCCGACGACCGGCGGCCTGACGATCAACCTCTTCTGGATCATCGTCAGCGCGCTGAACTTCGTGGTTTTCTTTGCCCTGTTCCGGGCGTTCGGCGCGGCACCCCTGACGAAGATGCTGAACGACCGGCGCGAACGGATCGAGCAGGGGCTGAAGGACGCCGACCAGGCCCGCCAGGATCGTGAGGCAGGCGCCGCCGAGCGCCAGACGACCTTGCAGGATGCCCGGCGCGAGGCGAAGGAGATCATCGATCGCGCCCAGAAGGTGGCCCAGGAGACCCGCGATGCCGACATCGCCGCCACCCGGGACGAGCTCGAACGCCTGCGCATCCGGGCGGCGGCCGAGATCGAGGCGGAGAAGCAGCGGGCCATGCTCGATCTCCGCGGCGAAGTCGCCAACCTGGCCCTGGCGGCTGCCGGGCAGGTGGTTGGCGAGACCATGAGCGACGCTCGCCAGCGCCGGCTGGTCGACGAGTTCCTGGCCAAGGCCACGCCCCGCAAGTCGTCCAAGTGATGGCTCGCACCTGATGGCTCGACCATCCACGGCGGCCCGGCGTTACGCCGAATCGGCCTTCGAGATCGCCGGCCGCGACAAGACGGTCGATCGCTGGCGGCGCGAGCTCGACCTGGCGGCCGGGGTCCTCGAAGATCAGGTCGTCGCGCGCGGGCTGAACGATCCCACGGTGGCGACCGACGTCCGTGAGCAGGCCCTCCAGGCGGGTTTCGGCCGCCAGGTCAGCGGACCCGTCCTCAACCTCCTGCGCCTGCTCGTCCGGCGCGGCCGGATCGAGGACCTGCCGCGCGTCGCGGCCGAATTCTGCCGCCTCGACAACCTCCGCCTTGGCATCACCCCGGCGCGGGCCGTGAGCGCAGCGCCGCTCAAGCCCGCCGAGGTCAGCGCCCTCACCGCCAGGCTCGAACAGATGACCGGCGGTCGGATCGAACTCGAACTGGAGGTTGACCCGAGCCTGCTCGGCGGCCTCGTGGTCCGGGTTGGCGACCGCCTGATCGACGGGAGCGTTCGGGGTCGCCTCGAGCGACTGCGGAACGAGCTCGTCTCGGGCGCCCTCTAGGAGATCAGCAGATGGCCATCAAATCCGACGAGATCATCAGCATCATCAAGTCGGCGATCGACAACTTCGACCGGGGGGCCGAGACACGCAGCGTGGGGACGGTGGTCGAGGTCGGCGACGGGATCGCCCAGATCTACGGCCTGGAGGACGCCGTCTCGTCCGAGATGCTCGAATTCCCGGGTGGGGTAATGGGCATCGCCCTCAACCTGGAGGAGGAGACCGTTGGCGCGGTCATCCTGGGCAACGCCGCGCAGATCAAGGAGGGCGACACGGTCAAGACGACCGGCCGGGTCGTCGAGGTACCCGTTGGCCAGGCCTTGCTCGGCCGGGTGGTCGACCCGCTTGGGCGCCCGCTCGATGACAAGGGCCCAATCGAGACGAAGAAGACCCGGCCGGTCGAGCGGATCGCCCCGGGCGTCATCGTCCGCCAGTCGGTCGATACCCCGGTCCAGACCGGGATCAAGGCGATCGACGCCCTGATCCCGATCGGCCGCGGCCAGCGTGAGCTGATCATCGGCGACCGCCAGACGGGCAAGACCGCGATCGCGATCGACACGATCATCAACCAGAAGGGCAAGGGCCTGGTCTGCATCTACGTCGCGATCGGCCAGAAGCTCTCGACCGTGGCTAACATCGTGGCGATCCTGGAGGCCCACGACGCGCTGGCCCACACGATCGTGGTCGTGGCCGGGGCCGAGGATCCAGCCCCACTCCAGTACCTCGCGCCATACGCCGGCGTGGCGATGGCCGAAGAGGTGATGGAAGTCGGCGTCAAGGTGCCCGGCAGCGACGGCCTGGTCAAGGACGCCCTGTGTGTCTACGACGACCTCTCCAAGCACGCCTGGGCCTATCGCGAGATGTCGCTTCTGCTCCGCCGGCCGCCCGGTCGCGAGGCGTACCCCGGCGATGTGTTCTATCTCCACAGCCGCCTCCTCGAGCGAGCCGCCCGCCTGAACACCGACAATGGCGGCGGTTCGATCACCGCCCTGCCGATCATCGAGACGCAGGCCGGCGACGTGTCCGCCTACANNACCGACGGCCAGATCTTCCTGGACACGGACCTGTTCAACTCGGGCCAGCGACCCGCCCTCAACATCGGTATCTCCGTCTCGCGGGTCGGCTCGGCTGCCCAGACCAAGGCGATGAAGAAGGTCGCCGGTCCGCTCAAGCTGGACCTCGCCCAATACCGCGCCCTGGCCGCGTTCGCCCAGTTTGCCTCGGACCTGGACAAGGCCACCCGCGACCAGCTGACCCGGGGCGAGAAGCTGTCCGAGGTGGTCAAGCAGCCGCAGTACCAGCCGCTCGGGGTGGAGAAGCAGGTCGCGATCCTGTACGCGGCCACGAAGGGCGCCCTGGACGATATCCCGTCGAATCGGGTCAAGGACTGGGAGACGGGCTTCTATCGTTTCCTCGAGACCGAGCGCCCAAAGATCCTGACCGAGCTCGCCTCGAATGGGGCGCTCAGCGATGACCTTGCGTCTGCCTTCGACGAGGCGATCGCGGTCTATCGCCAGAGCTTCCTGGCCTAGGCCCCGGCAGCCAGGACAGCAGGAACCAGCGTGGCCAGCCAGCGCGACATCCGGCGGCGGATCGGTGCCGTCCGGAATATCCGCCAGATCACCCGGGCGATGCAGTTCGTCGCCGCGAGCAAGCTCAAGCGCGCCCAGGACGCGACCCTCGCGGCCCGGCCCTACAGCGAACAGCTCGACGAGGTCCTGGCCGACGTGGCCGCGGTCCTCGGTGGCGACGAGCATCCGCTCCTGGCCACGGCCGATCCGGCCGGCAAACGCCTGATCGTCCTGATCACGACCGACCGGCCGCTGGCCGGGCCGCTCACCTCGAACGCGGTCCGCTTCACCCTGCGCGAGATCGTTGACCACGGCGGCAATGTGACCATGGTCACGGTCGGCCGGAAGGGCCGCGACGCGATCCGCCGGGCGGGGATCCCGATCGAGGCCCATTTCGCGGGCTTCGGCGACCGGCCCACGTTCGCCGATATCGTGCCCCTCGCCCGCCTCGTCACCGACGACTACCTGTCGGGTACCTACGCCCGGATCGACGTGGTCTACCCCCACTTCGTGTCGACCCTGACCCAGCTGCCCACGCTGGGCCAGATCCTGCCCATCGTGGCCAGCGCGGACACCAAGGGGATCCCCGGCAACCAGTTCATCTTCGAGCCGAATCCGGGGGCCGTCCTGGAGCAGCTCCTGCCCCGTTACGTGGCCACCCGACTGTTCCAGGCGGTCCTGGAGGCGAAGGCCAGCGAGGAGTCAAGCCGGATGGTCGCGATGAAGAACGCCACCGAGAACGCCGAGGAACTGATCGAGGACCTGACCCTCAGCTACAACAAGGTTCGCCAGGCGAACATCACCCGCGAGATGATCGAGATCGCGTCGGGCGCCCAGGCCCGCTAAGGAGGCACTGACCAGCATGGCGACGGCCACCACCAACGCGACCGGCAGGGTGATCCAGATCACCGGTGCCGTCGTCGACATCGTCTTTCCGGCCGGCCAGCTGCCGGCGATCTACAACGCCGTCGAGATCCAGCGCAAGGACCGGGAACCGCTCGTGGTCGAGGTCCAGCAGCACCTCGGCAACAACTGGGTGCGGACCGTGGCCATGACCACCACCGACGGCCTGGCTCGCGGAGTCGATGCGATCGACACCGGCGCGGCGATCACCGTGCCGGTCGGCGAGGTCACCCTTGGCCGGGTCTTCGACGTGCTCGGCCACGCCATCGACAACAAGGGCCCGGTCAAGGCCGATGTCATGCTGCCGATCCACCGCGAACCGCCGCCCTTCGACCAGCAGACCACCGATGTCGAGGTGTTCGAGACCGGGATCAAGGTGATCGACCTGATCTGCCCGTTCAAGAAGGGCGGCAAGATCGGGATCTTCGGCGGCGCCGGAGTGGGCAAGACGGTCATCATCCAGGAGCTGATCCGGAACGTTGCCCAGGAGCACTCGGGCTACTCGGTATTCGCCGGCGTCGGCGAGCG
>PLZO01000162.1 GCA_003152165.1 Chloroflexota bacterium | reverse complement strand
TCGAGCAGATCAAGACGCCCTCGCCAGCTTGACTACCAAGGACGGAGCGTAGCGGATGCACGAACCGGAGGTCAGTCGGGGCGTGGCGCTGCGCATGCGCAAGCGGAAGCGCAGTCGATGACGCGACCGCGCGCCCCCGACGTGTTGACGGGCTACAGAGCGAGCCTCGACTCAGCCTATTACCGGCTGCGAGGTTCCTCGTTGGCCTGGATCAATTTGGCAAGGACCCGCTTCAAGACAGTCACATCACGGTCGGTCAGTGGCTCCGAGAAGTAGCGCTGGATCCCCTGCAGATGACCCGGCCACACCCGCTCGAAGACCTCTCGGCCCTGGTCGCTGATGGCGACGTCGAACTGCCGACGATCCTCACGACTCAAGGTTCGTTCGATGAGGCCATCCCGTTCCATCCGGTCCAGGAGTCGCGTGAGCCCGCTTCGACTCAGCTGGTAGCCCGAGACCATTGAGGCAACCAGCTCGCGCAGTGGCAGCACACCGTCCGGAGTCCATGCCAGATGGACCAGGACGTCGAACTCCTCGAGGGTCAAGTCCAGTCCGGCCAGATCGTGGGCGAAGCGGCTCATGATGAGACTCGTCGCCCATTGGAGATCCCGCCAGGTCGACAGTCGGTCGTCGTCACCGACGCGTGGTGTAGCCAGGGGTCGCCTCTTCTCTGCGATCAGATTGCGTCAGTCTCGGCTGCGAGGCTGGGCGTCGTAGAAGGACCTTCCCGTGACCTTCGCCAGCTTGGTCTCGTTTCGGAACGTATCGGACTGGAACCACTCCATCGCCCGGTCAACGTCATCGGTCCTGATATGGAACAGGGCCGCGTTGGGGTTCTCCAGGTCCCGATAGGCCGGTCCGTCCTCGATACCGTAGGTCGCCCGATTGCCCGCGTGGAGATAGTGCTGCTCCTCCCAGGCGGCGAAGTCGTCGGTCTCGATCCGGATGAGGATGTCCTGCATGTCCGTGCCTCCATATGGGTGATGAACCTTGTCGGTGACACGGTAATGCTCATGTGCGTGACTTGTCAATATGTGTGTAATCACGTACTAACTAACACGGAACCGCCTGCGACCCGTCAACGCGCCCAGCTCTTCCTGGCGGGATCATCACCCGCTTCACGCTCATCCGGATGAAAGGACGCGACTGGTACGAGGGGACCTTCATCCCGCGGATCAGCCCCGTCACCCTGGTCGCGCTGCTGTTCACGATTGTCGTGATGTTCTCGCTCAAAGGCGAGAACATGGTGGCGCTGCGGCTGGACGTCGTTCGCATCGCCGTCCGCAGCCGATGTGGTGGGCTGCGATGCGGGCCATCGAGCGGTGACGGCTCAGAGAAGGGCCTTCAGACGGTCGACGGATCCGGTGATCGCGCCGGCTCGGGAGCAGACGCCGACGGCTGTCGCTCCATCGCCGTGTCCAGACGTTCGAGGAACGGCTTCGCCCCGAGGCGGGCGAGGATCTCGCGGGCCGAATCGGCCGCGGCACGGACCTCCGGGTCGGCTGGGTCGAGCAGGGTCGCCATGTCGATCCCGCACAGCGCCTCGTCCCAGGCGAGCCCGAGATCGCGCCAGGCCCGGAGCGCCTCTCGGTAGAGGGGGAGCGCCTCGGCCGGGCGGCCCTCGAGTGCGGCAATGCCGGCTCGGATCGTGAGCCGATCCGACTCGATCGCCGGGCCGTGGATGCCAGATGCGTCGAGTGCCGCTAGGTCGTCGGTTGCCGCCGCCGGATCGCCCATCCAGAGCGCCGCCCGGGCGGCACCGGCCAACATGGTCGGCACGTACTCGGCGACCAGGCCGACGACGCGGTGCCACGTATCTCGTGCTTCAGCAAGCCGGCCAGACCCGAACGACTCGTTGGCCTTTCCGACCATGAGGGACGACACGGCGGTCGGTTCGGTGCTCGAGCCGACGATCGAGGACATCTCGGACAACAGGCCACTGACCGAATCGCCACGTAAGGCCTCGAGGCTGACCAGGGCCTCGAGCAGCAGGAGACGATCGCTTGCCTCGACCTCCTCGGCCAGGGCCGTCTCGAGCTCGGCCAGCGCCCACGACCACTCGCCCGTCCGGAGCGCGGCCGGTGCGCCGTTCGTGAGCGAGACGATGAGAGCCATCCGAGCTCCGAGCCGGCGGCCGAGGGCGAGCCCGGCCCGCGCAGTCGCCAACGCCGTTCTAGGGTCCCGGGTTCGTTCGAGACTGGAACGGTTGCCGATCGCGCGGGCCAGAGGGCCGCCGAGGTCGTTCGACTCGGCGACGGCCTGGCCGGTGGCGATCAGGCCCAGCCCTTCGATCGCCCGTCCGAGGAACCCCAGCGCAGTCCCCTTCGTGACGAGCGCGTCCGCGACGATCGCCTGGAGGTCCGCTCGCTCGGCCGCGGCGAGCGTTCTGTCGGCGACGTCGATCGCCCGGGCGAGTTCCTCGTGGAGCAAGTAAGCCCGGGCAAGTTGGCCGAGGAGCGCCACGAATGCCGGCGAGGCGCTCAGGTCGGCAAACTCGTCCGCAGCGGGCTCGAGGACCGCGATGGCCTGCTCCGTTCGGTACGCCGGCAGGAGCGCCCGACCGAGGGCGGCCGTGGCTCGCGCGATCGCGGGACGATCGCCGAGGTCCCGCTGGGCGGCAAGGCTGCGGCGGAGATGCGCCTCTGCGGTCTCATGTCGGCCGGCCACCGAGGCCGCCTCCCCCGCCCGCTCGAGGAGTTCGGCAACCTCGACAGGATCGGTCGTCACGGTGAGAGCCTGCTCGTTGAACGTCAAGGCTTGGCCGTGGCTGCCAAGAGTTGCGGCCCGCTCGGCGGCGGCCCGCAGGGCGATTCGAGCCTGGCCGGCGAGGGCGTCGGCCTCGGCTCCCTCGGGCGCGTTCGCATGTGCGGCGAGGTAGTGGCCGGCGAGGCCACCGGCGATCTCATCGGTCCCGAGCGCCTCGAAGAACCTGGCCGCGGCGAGGTGGCGAGTCTTGCGATCCTTCTTCGCCAGTGTGTTGTATGCGACTTCGCGGATCAAAGCCTGGACGAAGGCATATTGGCCGCGCTCCGGCGAGCGTGGATCAGTCTCCAGAGTGAGCAGCTCGCGGCGGACAAGCGCCCGCAGGCGCGGCTCGAGCTCGGCCTCGCCGACGCCGGAGACTGCCGAGAGCCCGGCCAAGGTGAAGCTCTGGCCGAGGACGGCAGCGTCGGATACGAGCGTCCGGTCGGCCGGATCGAGGCCGTCGAGGCGGCTGGCGATCAGGGCGGTGAGCGTCTCGGGGACCGCCAGGTTCGTGAGGTCGCCGACCGGTCGATAGATCCCGTTCTCGATCCCGAGCTTCCCCTCGGCCAGGAGCATCCGAACGGTCTCGACGGCATAAAGCGGGATCCCGTCGGCCCGGGCGATGATCGACTGGATCGCGGACTGGGGGAGTCCCGGCACGAGCCCGGCGAGGAGCTCGCGCATCGCCGGCTGGGACAGGGGTTCGAGGTAGAGCGAGGTGAAGTTGCGCTTGCTGGCACCCCAATTCGGGCGCTTTTCGAGGAGCTCAGGCCGGGACAGCGTAACGACGTAGATCGGGACGTTCTTACTCCACTCCAGGAGGTGGTCGACGAAGTCGAGCAGACCCGAGTCGGCGTAGTGGAAGTCCTCGAACACCATCGTCACGGCGCCCTCGGCCGCGATCCGCTCGAAGAACGTCCTCCACGCCCCGAAAAGCTGCTCGGTTCCTCCGGTCGCGGCCTCGATCCCGAGCAGGGTTAGCAGAGCCGGCTCGATCCAGCGCCGCTCGTCGGGATCGGGGATCCAGCGCGCCACGGCTTCAGCGATCTTCCCCCTGGTCGTCGGCTCGTCGTCGGTCTCGAGAAGACCCGCCCGGCGGCGGACCATCTCGCCGAGGGCCCAGAAGCTGATCCCCTCGCCGTAGGCGGGCGAGCGACCGGCGTGCCAGTACGTCGTTTCGACGACGCCGTCGGTGTACTTGGAGAACTCCCAGGCCAGGCGGCTCTTGCCGATGCCGGCGGGGCCGATGACCGAGACTAGCCGGGCTCGACGATCGCGGCTGGTCGCGTGGAAGAGATCCTTGAGC
>PLZO01000075.1 GCA_003152165.1 Chloroflexota bacterium | reverse complement strand
GTTCGGGGGCACCGTCCAGAGGTCCTCGTTGTTGTAGAACGCCGACGGGTCGGTCACGTGGTACCGGGCGTAGGTCCGCGTCTCGACGTCGAAGAGGTCCTCGGGGACGCGCAGGTGGGCCTTCAGGTCGGCCGGCATTGCGCTCAACGGGGTAAACATCTGGGGGAAGACGTTTTCATAGGTCCGGATGATCGGGTCGGTTGGGTCGCTCACGTAGAAGGTCATCTGGCCGGTGTAGGCGTCGACCACCACCTTGACGCTGTTGCGGATGTAGTCGAAGTTGAGCCCGGCCAGGCTCGAGCCCGCGGCCACCTGGCTGGTGTCGAACGGCTGCGCGTTCGGGAAGCGATCGCTCGTGGTATAGGCGTCCTGGATGTAGACGAGCCGGCCATCGCTCGTGATCACCAAGTACGGATCGCTGTCGAAGGTCAGGAACGGCGCGACCATCGAGATCCGGTCAGAGATCGAGCGGTGGATCAGGAGCTGGCTCTGGTCGGTGATCTGGTCGCTGATCAGCAGGTTGAGGTCCTTGAACTCGAGTGCCCACAAAAGCCGTGAGAACGTCGTGTCGAGCTTGATCCCGGTCGTCCCCGACCAACGGGTCGTCGCCCCGGCGCTGGCCGTGCCCGAGGCATTCTGCCCGACCGGGTAGTCGAACTCGTCCTGGCGGGCATCCGTGATCACCCAGTCGCTCGGTCGCTCGCCGAAGTAGATCCGGGGCTGGCTGATCTGGGGAGCGCCGTTGCTGGAAACCGGCGGCAGGCCCTGGATGAACAAATCGGGCTGGCCCTCGGGGGTGGCGGCATTCACCGGAACCATCGCCACGCCGATCCCGTGGGTGAAGGTGATCCGCTGGTTGACCCATGAGTTTGCCTGGGGATTCTTCTCCGGCGCGAGCTCTCGGGCAGCCAGCATTACCTGGCGAGCGGTGTTGTTGATCTGGTAGCGATCCGTGTAGACATTCGTGAAGTCGTAGTACTGGCGGACCGTCTGGAGCTGGTCAAGCGAGTCGCGCAGGGGCGCCGCATCCCAGAGCCGGGCGTTCTGGAACGTCCCCTGTTCGTTGCTCACCGCGGCCTGGGTCAGCTGGTCCTGGCCGGAGTAGTTGCTGACCGTCCAAGCGTTCAGACCGAAAGCGATCCGGGTCATCGCAATGTTGTTGTTGATGTAGGTCGTCTCCTTGCCCAGCTGATCCGGCTCGACCGACAGGCGCTGGATCACGGCGGGGTAGATCTGGCCGAGGACGAGCGAGGCGCTTAGCCAGAAGATGATCACCGCCCCGAGCGGCCAGAGCATCCGGGTGAAGGCACCGCCCACCAGGAGCGCGCCGGCGAAGGCCGCGACTACGGTCAGCACGTCGTAGGCGAAGAAGCGGGCGTTCTGGTCGGTGAAGCTGACCCCAGCTGCCACCCCGTTCGTGCTGTATACGAGCTCGAGCTTATCGAGCTGGTAGCCCACGGCGATCGAGGCGAGATAGAGGCCCGCGAGGACCGCGAGGTGGACCCGCATCTGGGTCGTGAACACGATCCCACCCTTGAGCCCGCCGATCAGGTAGCGCCCGGCACTGACCGCCAGCGCCGCCAGGAGGAGACCGTTCGCGGCGGACTGGACCCAGCGCAGGAAGGGCAGCTCGAACAGGTAGTAGCTGATGTCCCGGCCGAAGATCGGATCGACGACGGGGGCCACGCCGGCCGGACTGTAGGGCACCTGGTTACGCCACAGCAGGATCGTCTCCCAGTGGCTGGCGGCCGAACCGGCGACGCCCAGCGCGATGAGGAACACCAGGGCGATCAGGCTCCAGCGGGCGATCGGGGCGAAGTCAGGCAAGTCCTCCGCGCTCAGCGCGATCCCCTCGCCCGGTCGCTGCCCCATCCGGTTGCCGCCCGGCCGCGCCGGAGGTCGCCCCTCCCAGGGCCTGCCCGGCCGGGACGCGCCGCCCAGCGTGTCTTCACCGGCGATCCGCTCGAACCAGCCGGAGAAGGGACTGGGGCGATCGGGATCCGGCGGCGGCAGGAGCTTCCCGGCCAGCCAGACGTTGAACAGGAGGAAAAGCAGGGCCAGGATGCCCCCACCCGCAAAGAGGCCGATCTGGGTCGTTACCCGGGTCCAGAAGACGCTTTCGAAGCCGACGCTTCGGAACCAGATCGCATCGGTCAGGAAGTTGACCCCTACCCCAAGCAGGATGATGACGACCAGGATCGCGAGGGCCACAAAGCCAAGGCCAAACCGGCGCAGCCGACCGCCCGAACGCGCTCCCGATCCGTCGTTCGGCCCACCAACCACGATCCTAGGCCTGGGTGGCCGACGCCCACCACCCAATCCGGCGGCACGTTCGTGCGTGGGCTGGTGGTCGTGATCGGCCGAGTCGTCTTCGGCCGAGTCGTCTTCGGTGGAGTCTGGCTCATCGGGGCCGCCGTTGGAGGCTGAGCCTTCGGCGTCGGCATCCGCGCTCGCGTCGGCGTCCGCATCGGCGTCGTCGGCCGGCGGCGCATCGGCATGGCTCGCCGAATTCGGTCCGGGCGCGGCCGGGCCGCCGTCGGGCGGCTGTCCACCGTCAGGGGTAGTCCCTGGGGGGTTCGCGGCGGCCGCCTCGGCCTGACGGCGGCGGAGCTCATCAAGGAACTCGTCGAAGAGGTCGCGCACTGTTGGGCGAGTCTACTCCGCGCCGTCCGAACGGGGCGTTGCGCCGAGTCCGGAGCGCGACAGGCCCTCGATGCTCTGGCGGAACGCGCTCAGAACCGCCTCCGCCAGCTCGTTCGGGCGCATTCCCAGGGCCCGCGCGGGCTCCCATTTGAATCCCGCCCTGATCGCAATCGGCGACAGCCACGGCACCCGGTCATCGTCGGCCGGGGCAATCGGCGCCAGCCGGACACACAAGCGGCCATCTTCCTCAAGGATCAGCCCGGAGAGGGCCCCGGCGAGGGCCGGCCCCAGCCGGACGACCGGCGGATCAGGGGGCGGGCCGGCCTGGGGCGCAGCATCGCGGAAGGGCAGCACGCCGTCGTCGTCGGCAACCCACAGGAGCGTCAGCCACCAGCCGTCCGCGAGGGTGGTCGGGCGGCTCATCCCGACTCGGCCAACGTGCTCGCCGAGGCGCACTTGCTGCTCGCGCAGGAAAGACGGCCCGGGCGGGGGCAGACGGGCCGGCACGAGTCGCCGGGTCAGGCGCCGGGTGTTCCGGGCTCGGCGTCGTCGGATCCGGCTTCAGCGACGGCGGCCGCTTCCTCCGCAGCGGACGGCTCGGCGTCGTGGGGCAGGGTTATCCCCTCGGCCTCCAGCTCGAGTCGGAGCATCTCCCGACGAACCGCGGGCGACGGCGGCTCGACGGCGCTGGCCGAGGCGCCCGAGAAATCCGGCGCGTCGTCGGTCTCGCCCGAAATCCAGGACAGGATCTTGCTCGGACGCGGTGGTCCGCCGGACTTCCAGGCGAGGGCCGCCACATCGAGCGTGGTCACTCCCGGGACTTCGGCTTCGGCGGCCGAATTGAGCTGGGCGCCGCACGCCGGGCAGGCCTCCAGGTCGCTGCTCGGCAGAGGGGCCGAGCACCACGGGCAGTGGGGCCCGGCCGGCGCACTCGAAACATCCGGCCAGGCACCCGCCGGGACCCGAGCGGGTGCAGCCACGGCGTCGCCGCCTGGGGCACCCACGGAACCGACCGCCCCAGGCGAGGGATCCGGTCCGGGCGAAGCGGCTGAGGAAAGGGTCCGAGGAGTCCTCTTGGTCATGACCGAAACTCTAGCGTGTCCGGGGCCGAGTCGAACTACCCGTTCGTACGATCTGGTCGGCCGGGCGGGCTACTCTGCGGGCTACTCCCATTCGATGGTGGCCGGTGGTTTCGAGCTGATGTCGTAGACCACCCGGTTCACCCCGGGGACCTCATTGACGATCCGCGAGCTGATCTTGCCCAGGACGTCGTAGGGCAGCTTGGCCCAGTCGGCGGTCATTCCATCATCCGAGGTGACCGCCCGGATCGCGACAACGTTGGCGTACGTCCGACCATCACCCATCACCCCGACGCTGCGGACCGGGGTGAGGATCGCGAACGACTGCCAGACGCTGCGGTACAGGCCGGCCGCCTTGATCTCATCGATCACGATCCAATCCGCCTCGCGCAAGGTCTCGAGCCGCTCGGCCGTTACCTCGCCGATGATCCGGATCGCCAGCCCGGGCCCGGGGAACGGTTGGCGCTGGACCATCACCTCGGGCAGGCCCAGCTCGATGCCGACCGCCCGGACCTCGTCCTTGAAGAGGTAGCGCAGCGGCTCGATCAGCTTGAACCTGAGGTCGGCCGGCAGCCCACCCACGTTGTGGTGGGTCTTGATCTTCTTGGCCGCCTTCGTCTCGGACGTGGCGCTCTCGATGACATCGGGATAGAGCGTGCCCTGGGTCAGGAAGTCGATCCGGCCCAGACGGGTCGCCTCCTCCTCGAAGACCCGGATGAACTCGTCGCCGATGATCATGCGCTTCTGCTCGGGATCCTCGACGCCAGTCAGGCGGTCGAGGAAACGCCGCCGGGCATCGACCATCACGAGGTGCATCCCCAGGTTCGCCTCGAACGTCTGGCGGAGCAGCTCGGACTCCCGCTTGCGCATGAGGCCGTGATCGACGTAGATGCACGTCAGCCGGTCGCCGACCGCCCGGTGGACGAGCGCCGCGGCAACAGCCGAATCAACCCCGCCGCTGAGGGCACAGATCACCAGCCCGTCGGAGTCGGTGGCCAGGGCGTGGGCATCGACCCGGGCGCGGATCTCGGCCACGGTCGAGTCGATGAAGTTGGCCGGTGTCCAGGTGGCCCGGGCGCCGGCGATCCCGATCACGAAGTTGCGCAGGATGTCACGCCCCCGGGGCGTATGGGCGACCTCGGGGTGGAACTGGATCGCGTACAGGCCCCGGCCCGGGTCGGCGAAGCCGGCCAACGGCGACGAGTCCGTCTGGGCCGTCGCCCGGAAGCCCTCGGGCAGCCGGGTGATCGAGTCGCCGTGACTCATCCAGACCGGCTGCTCTCGATCGAGGCCGGTGAAAAGGCCGTCCTCGCTGGTGATCGTGACGCTCGCCGGCCCGTACTCGCGCTTCGCCGCCGCCAGGACATCACCACCCAGCTCGCGGGCCATGAGCTGGGCGCCGTAGCAGATTCCGAGGACCGGGATTCGGCCGCTCCAGACAGCGCTGTCGGGCCGCGGCGCATCCGGGTCGTAGACGGAGTTCGGGCCGCCGGACAGGATCACCGCCTTCGGCCGGCGCCGCTCGATCTCCGCCCACGGCGTGTCGTGAGGCAAGAGCTCGGAATAGACATTGAGCTCGCGCACGCGCCGCGCGATCAGCTGGGCGAACTGGCTGCCGAAGTCGAGGATGACCACGGTGTCCGGGCCCGCGGCGTCCTCGGCATCTCGGGGCAGGCCGGCGCCTGGTCGATCGTCCGGTGAGCGCTCCGGCGAGGGCGCCTTGAGCGCCGTCTCGAGGTAAGCCTCGACCTCGGCGTCATCGGGGGCGAGCACCCGGTGACCGGCGTTCGCAGCGTCACCGTGGATCATCTTGCCCCGTTCTGGTTGCAGCCGGCGCGAGGGATCGAGCGCGGCAGCCGGAGCCGTCTCCAGCCCGGCCGGATCGATCGCCTTCGCGTCGCCCAATGGTGCCCTCCGCTCGCCTCGCCACCCGTTCGAACAAGTCTAGCGGCACCGTCCCTTACGCTTCAGGGCCGGTTGCGCATCCCCTCCGCAACGGTCTCGAAATAGGCCTCGAGGCGTGCCCCAACGGCGGGCGGCGGATCAAGCGTCTTGATCGCGGAGCGCATATGGCGCAGCCAGGCATCCCGCTCGGCTGGCCCGATCGCGAACAGGGCATGACGCATCCGCAGCCGAGGGTGGCCGCGCTCGGCGTCGTAGGTCCGCGGGCCGCCCCAGTATTGGGCAAGGAAGAGACTCAGGTGGCGACGCGCGCCGGCCAGGTCGTCCGGCTCGGGGTAGATCGCGAGCAACCCTGGATCGCTCGCAACGCCCGCGTAGAAGTGATCGACGAGGGCGACGAAGAAGGGCAGGCCACCAGCGGCCGCATAGATGGAGGCCGATTCCTCGTCCAGCACCGGCAGGTCGCGCGCCGGTTCGCTCCGGGCGGGCAGCGGGTCGCTCAGCGGGACCGCTGCCAGGATTTGCCCTCGGTCTGGGTGGACGGGGCGTAGACCATCTCGACAGCCTGCATCTCGCGGATCGAACGGGCCCCAAGGGCGGCCATCGACTGGCGCAATGCTCCGACCAGGTTCTCCGAGCCGTCCGTCACGCTGGCCGGGCCAAACAGGATCCGTTCGAGCGAGCCGCTCGTGCCCACCTTGATCCGGGTTCCCCGGGGCAGGGTGGGCGAGGGTGCGGCCATGCCCCAGTTCATGCCCCGGCCAGGCGCCTCCTCGGCGCGCGCCAGAGGCGAGCCAATCATCAGTGCATCCGCTCCGGCAGCGATTGCCTTGGCCAGCTCTCCGCCGCGGCGCATCCCGCCGTCGGCAATGACCGGCACGTAGCGGCCGGTTTCGGCAGCATAGGCATCGCGAGCCGCGGCCACGTCACTCACCGCGGTGATCTGCGGGACGCCGATGCCCAGAACCTCGCGGGTGGTGCAGGCGGCTCCGGGACCCACCCCGACGAAGACGGCAGCAGCACCCTGCTCCATCAAAGCGAAGGCTGCCTCGGCATTGGTGGTGTTGCCGACCGCAACGGGGATCGGCATGAACCGGGTGAACTCCTCGAGCGAAAGTGGCTCGTACTCAGAGGCGAGGTGGCGAGCGCTGCTCACCTGGCTCTGAACCAGAAAGAGGTCCGCCCCGTGTTCGGCGCACAGCGCCCCGAACCGGCGGGCTGCCGCCGGGGTCGCCGCGACTGCTGCCCGGGAGCCTGCTGCATGGAGCTCCTCGATCCGGCGGGCGATGAGATCGTCGCGGATCGGCGCCGCGTACGCCTCGGCCAGCAGGCCGTGGACCGCGTCATCGGCCGCCGTCGCGATCCGGGCGAGGACGGCGTCGGGATCGTCATAGCGGGTCTGGACGCCTTCGAGATTGAGGATGGCCAGGCCGCCCAGACGGGCCAGCTCGCCGGCGAGCCGGACGTCCACCACGGCATCCATCGCCGAGGCAATCACCGGGATCGCCAGGTCGATCCCGCACAGGACCTGACCCAGGCTGACGTCGTTCGGTTCGACGGTGCTGGTGCCGGGAGCCAGGGAGACGTCCTCGAAGCCATACGTCGGCCGAATCGTGTCCACCTTCGAATGGAAGATCCGGCGCTGGGCCGGCTCGCTGGAGGTGGCGATCGCCAGGGGATCGGTGGGTGTGCGCAATCTCGTCTCCGGGGAGCCCGCGCCACCGTCGACGCGCAGAAGCAGGTCCCGATCCAGTCTATCAGCCGGCCGGGCGCCGGCCATCGAGGCCAAGCCGGAACCAGCTCGCACGATCCGGCACCAGGATGTCGGTCTCGATCCGGCGGATCGACTCACGATAGGCTGGCCAGACCGCCATCTCGAGGGCGGCCGCCGGAGCAAGCCAGCGAGCTGCATCATGTTCGTGCGACAGGACCGGCTCGCTGCCGGAACGGACGCGCACGGCGAAGATCGCGGCGGTCAGGACCGCATCCACGCTGGGCTCGTGGAACTGGTTGACCTGGTCCAGGTCGAACAGGCTCTCGATGACCGCCACGTCGAAGCCGGTTTCCTCTCGAAGCTCGCGTAAGGCCCCGGCTACGACTCGCTCGCCCGGCTCGAGTGAGCCAGAGACGCATTGCCACAGTCCGGCCAGGATCCGGCCTGGAGAGCGTCGCAGCAGCAGGATCTCGAGAGTGCCCGCGGCCGGGCCGTCGTCCCCACGGAAGATCCAGACGTCAACCAGGTCGGGCCGAATCAGAGCCGTTCGAACCGTTCCACGGGGAGGACGAAGACAGTCGCGCCACCGACCTCGACCTCGAGCGGGTAGGGCATGAAGAACTCGCCCGGTTCCATGATCGGCGGCATCGGGTTGACGATCTGGGTCCGCGCCGTGCAGGTCCGCCGGGCGATCGCGAGGACCTCCTCGACCTGGGCCTCCTCAACCCCGACCATGATCGTGGCGTTCGACTGTTTCAGGAAGCCGCCCGACGAGTGCAGCCGAGTCGCCCGGTAGTCCTTCTCGAGGAGCGCCTCGACCAGGGCGCCCGCGTCCTCGTTGTGAACGATGGCGACAATCAGCTTCATGGTCCGAGGATACGAGCCGGATGGGTATCCCGTCGAGAGCCTTGCCCTGATCGACCGGTCGTACAATGGCCCTGCCGACCCGTCCGGCGCCCCCACCCGGAACCAGGGAGACCTCAGCTCGATGGATCGCTCGACCAACACGCTGGCCGCAAGCGCGGCCGCTCTTGCCCACGGCGGCGACCTCGACCAGACGCTGGCCACCCTCCTCGGCGCAGCAGCCGGAGCGACTGGTGCCGCGATGGGTGCCGCATTCCTGGAAGATCCGGATCGGCCGGGACTGCAGCTGACCGCGTCGCTGGGAATGAGCGCCGAGGCCGACCGATCATTCGAGGCCGCCGTCAACGATGAGGGCCACCCGGTGGCGGTCGCGGCCCGCGAACTGACCGCTTCATTCGGGACGACCAACGCGAGCGCCGAAGGAAAGCAGCTCGTCGACGCCCTGCTGCCCCTTGTCGTTCGGCATGACGGGGTGGATCTGGGCGTGGGCGTCCTCACCTTTGCCTGGCCGGCCCCACACGCCCTGGATGAGGCCGATCGGGCGATCCTCCAGGCGATCGCCGACCTGGCCGCCGTCGCCGTCGACCGGGCCCGCCTGGGCTCATTGGCCGCCGAGCGCTCCGAGTGGTTCGAGCGGATGGCTCACACCGATCCACTGACCGGCCTGGCCAACACCCGAACACTTGGGCGGGTGCTCGAGCTCGAGCTCGCCCGGGCGACCCGCCAGGGTGGTGAAGTCTCGGTAGCCCTGATCGATGTCGATGGGCTCACGGGGATCAACGAAGCGTCGGGCCATGAGGCCGGCGACGATGTGCTGCGGGCCGTCGCGACGGTTCTGGCCGAGTCGGTCCGGCTGGTCGACACGGTGGCCCGCTACGGCGGCGACGAGTTCGTCCTGATCGCCCCCGGCGCGGCCGGCATGACCGTCGCCCAGCGGGTTCTCGACGGGGTCGCCAGCCTGGCCGAGCAGCACGGCCGCCGGATCAGCGTATCGGTGGGCATGGCCCGCTTCCCAACAGACGGTGCCAGCTCCGAGGAGCTCCTGGCGTCGGCCTCGGCGGCCCTGCTCGCGGCCCGGGGCGAGGGCCCGGGCAGACTGGCCGCGGCGCCGCTCAAGGCGGGCTAACTGCCCTTGGCGGCGACCCCGCTCACGACCATCGGCAGGGTTGGCGTGGTGGCCCCGCTGTGCGCCTCAAGGGTGAGGCCAACCGTCAGGCCGATCCCGGTTGGCACCTGGGCGGCGCTCAGCGAGCCGAGCCCGCTCGATCCCACGGCAAATGAGCCCACCGGCACGGGCATGCCCAACGGAGCAATGACCCAGGCCTCGTAGACCTGCGATCCACTCGTGGCGGGGAGCCCGTCAAGGGTTAGCCCAAACGATCCGTCCGGGCCGACTGCGGCCAGGCCGGCCGGCCCACCTACCGAAACGGGCCCAAGGATGATGGCCTGGCCGCCCGGCGCCTGGGCGATTGCCAGGACACGATCGAACGCGGCCTGCTCACCCCGAGCGTCTGAGAGCTGCTCCGTCAGGCCGACGTTCCAGGCACCGAGCGCGCCGATCAAGACGACGGCAGCGACCGCCGCGAGCCAGCGCAGCGGCGCGCGACGGCGGGCCCGTTCAGCGGCCAGGTCGATCGGCAGCGCTGGTGCCGGCCGGCCGGCCAGGGCGGGTTGGGCCGCCGCCGGAACGGTCGATCCGGCACCGAGCGACGAGATCAAGCGATCGGCAGCGGCGTCGGTGCGGCGGCCCGCGCGCAGCTCAGCGTCGATTGCCTCGATGATCCGGCCGCGCAGCTCCATCGGCGGCTCGACCGGTTCGACCGATTCGGCCAGGTAAGGCACGACGCCGCCGAGCTCGTCCATCTCCGGATGCGGCTCCGGGCAGGTGCTGAGATGATCGCGGACGTCGTGCACCTGGACCGGCTCCAGGGCGCCCACGACGAAGCCGGACGCCAGGTCGCGAACCTGGTCGCAGCTCAAGCGGCTCATGCTGGCTCCCCGCCTTCGGGACCGCTGCCCAACATCGCCCGGCGCATCTGGAGCAGGCCCAGGCGCATCCGGCTCTTCACGGTCCCCAACGGCGCGTTCGTCCGGACGGCAATCTCCTACTGCGTGAGCCCGCTGAAATAACCCAGTTCGAGCGCCTCGCGCTGGACCGTCGACAACGTGGCCAGCGCGACGAGGATCGCATCACGGTCCAGTCGACCAGCGACCTCCGACCAGACATCCGGCAGGGTGAGGCTGGGTGGCGGCACCTCCTCGTGCTCGGGCAGCTCGGTTGTTGGCCGCCGGCGACGGATCGAATCGATGGCCCGGTGATGGACGATGGCGAGCAACCAGGTCTTCACGCTGCCCCGCTCGGTCGCATATCGGCCGGCGTTCCGCCACGCGCCGACGAACGCCTCCTGGACGACATCGTCGGCCAGGCTGGCGTCTCCGGTGATACGCAGGGCAAGCCCGTAGGACATCGTCTTGTAACGCTCGTATAGGACTTCGATTGCTCCGTGATCACCGCCGGCGATCGCCTCGAGCACCGCTCGATCGGCATCGTCAGTGGCACTGTTCACGCGACCCGCGGCGCGGGCTGATGTGTCGCTCAACGGGTGATGCGCAGCACTGGCAGCTCCGGTTCATCGGCCGTGGCGCCACCAGGCACCGCTCCGATCGCGGCCAGGCCGGGGAGGCGCCCGATCGCCCGGCGGATTGACGCCTGGACGGCCCCTTCATCGGCCGTGGCATTGATGGTCACGAAGCGATCCGGTTGGGCGACTGCCATCTGCCGAAACCCCTCCCGAACCCGCTGATGATAGGCAAGATCGAAGCCCGCTTCGAAGCGCTGCTGCTCGTCCAGCGCTTTGCGCGCGAGCCCGATCTCGACCGGCAGGTCGAGCAGGATCGTCAGGTCGGGCCGCAGGCCGTCGGTTGCCAGGCGCTCGAGCTCGCGCAACCCAGCGATGGGCAGGCCGCTGCCGTAGCCCTGGTAGGCAATCGTTGAATCGGCATAGCGGGCACAGATTACGAGCTCACCCCGGGCGAGGGCCGGCCGAATCACGTCGTCCACGTGCTGGGCCCGGGCGGCGTTGAACAGGAAGGCGTCCGCCCGTGCCCCGATCGCGACCGCCTGCTGGCCGGCCGCCATGAGCATCTCCCGGATCCGCTCCCCGACGGGCGTACCGCCCGGTTCGCGGGTTAGCAGGACGGGGATCCCGGCAGCCACCGCAGCATCGCGCAGGCGGGCCGCCTGGATCGTCTTGCCCGAACCCTCCGGACCCTCGAGCGTGACAAATCGTCCGCGCTCGGTGGGCCCGGCGTCCTGCCCCGGCTGCTGATCCTGATCCACGCCATGGAGTGTACCGGAGCCGATCTGCGCGACTAACGGGTAGGGCGGTGCGGGGCACGGCTAGGATTTGGACATGACCCAGTCGGCCGGCTCCCGACGTCGGCGATTGGGGGCGGGTCATGCCCTGACGCCCAGTCACGGCAAGACGCTGATGGGCGCCTCCCTCGTGGGGTCCCGCGGTACCGCCCTCCACGCGATCGCCCTGGGCTTGTTGGTGACCGTCTCGCATATGCTCGGGATCGTGGTCCTGGCCGCGATCACCCTGCCGGCGCGGGACATTGCACCCGAGCTCTTCAAGACGGTTGCCCCGGTCGTCTCGGGCCTGACCGTGATCGCGATCGGTAGCTGGCTGCTCCTCGGCCAGGTCCGCGCCTACCGCGCCCACCGGCACCGGCCGCTGGACGGCCACGGGCCCGACCACGGCCACGACGACCGTCCGGACCACGGCCACACTCACGAGCATGGACAGGGCCACGAGCACGGCCACAGCCACGGTGGCATCAGCCATGACCACATGGCCCCGCCGGATGCGCCGATCGGGTGGCGGAGCCTGTTCGTCCTGGGCCTGGCCGGTGGACTCATCCCGTCAACCAACGCGCTGATCATCCTGCTCGCCGCCATCAACGTCGACCGACCGGCCTATGGCCTCGTCCGTGTCATCGCCTTCGGCCTGGGGATGGCAGTAGTCCTGGGCGGCGTGGGCCTGTCCCTCGTCTTCGCCCGGCATCGACTGCCATCGGGCTCGGGGGTCGGCCGGCTGGCGACGTACGCCCCATTGGGTGCCGCCTGCCTGATCTTCTCCCTGGGGATCCGGTTGACAAGCCAGGCGATCGGGGTCGGGCCGTCGTTCTGAGAACGGGCGCCCGGCGGCGTCGGGGCGGACGACGCAGGCAGGCCGCCAAGCCTGCTATCGTGCCGGCGATGCGAGACCTGAGTGAGCGCGCCCTGTCGACGGCAACCGTGCGTGGGGCGAGCTACGCCGACGTGCGCATCGTGGAGCGGGTCGACGAGTCGATCACGCTCAAGTCGGGTCGGGTCGAAGGCGTCGCCTCGGGCGAGAGCGAAGGCTTCGGGATCCGCGTCCTGGTCGATGGCGCGTGGGGCTTCGCCAGCAGCCACCGGCTGGAGGGGGACGAGGTCGATCGGGTCGCCGCCGACGCTGTCCGGATCGCCCGGGCCTCGGCCACCGCCCTCCGCCAGCGCGTCCAGCTGGATGACCGGCCAGCGGCCCACGGGACCTACCGGACGCCGGTCGTCGAGGACCCGTTCGCGGTCTCCCTCGAAACAAAGGTCGGCGAGCTGCTGGCGGCCGACCAGCTGGCCTCGTCGGTCAAAGGCATCACGTTCACCGAGTCGACCTATACCGCCCAGCGCAGCCATACGATCTTTGCCGCGAGCGACGGCAGCTACACCGACCAGACGATCACCCATGTCGGATCCGGCATCGAGACGAATGCGATCGAGGGCGACGAGCACCAGCGCCGGAGCTATCCCGATGCCGGCGGCGGCTGGCAATCGGCCGGCTACGAATACATTCGCGGGCTGCACCTGGCCGATCACGCCGGCGCCCTGTCGGAGGAGGCCGTCGAGCTTCTGAAGGCGCCGCAGTGCCCATCGGGGAGCATGACGATCGTGCTCGATCCCTCTCAGCTCTACCTCCAGGTCCACGAGAGCTGCGGCCACCCAACCGAGCTCGACCGCGTCTTCGGGACCGAGGCGTCCTATGCCGGCACGAGCTTCCTGACCACCGACAAGCTCGAGGCGGGCTTTCGCTACGGCTCCGACCTGATCAACATCGTTGCCGATGCCACCGCGCCAGGCGGCTTGGGCACGTTCGGCTGGGACGACGAGGGCGTCGCGGCACAGGCGGTGCCCCTGATCCAGGAGGGCATCTTCGTCGGCTACCTGAGCAGCCGCGAAACCGCCCCACGCATTGGCCGGCAGTCAGGGGGCGCCATGCGCGCCGATGGCTGGAATCGGATCCCGCTCATCCGGATGACCAACATCAATCTCCTGCCCCGGCCCGGGATGAGCCTGGATGAGATCGTGGCCGACACCGACGACGGGCTCTACCTGCGCTCGAACCGGAGCTGGTCGATCGACGATCGGCGCCTGAACTTCCAGTTCGCGACCGAGGTTGCCTACGAGATCAAGGGCGGCAAGAAGGGGCGCCTGTTCAAGAACCCCACGTACACCGGGATCACCTACGAGTTCTGGCGCTCGTGCGACGCCGTCGGGGACGAGCGCAGCTACGTGATGCTGGGCACCCCGAACTGCGGCAAGGGCGAGCCCGGCCAGACCGGCCACGTCGGCCACGCGGTCCCCGGGGCGCGCTTCCGCAACGTCCAGGTGGGCGTGGGCAAATGGTGACCAGCAGGTTGGCTCGATGAAGGACCCGGGCGACGCCGTGGGGTGGCTGCTCCTGGCCGACGAGGTCCTCGACCTGGCCGCGGCGGCCGGCGCTTCACAAGCCGAAGTCGTGATCCAGGCCGATGACGCGGCCCTCACCCGCTTTGCCAACAGCGAGATCCACCAGAACGTCGCCGAGCGCAACGCCCGTCTGAGCCTGCGCTTCATCCACGGCCAATGCATTGGCGTCGCCGCGACCGGTCGGTTCGACCCAGGCACCATCAAGAAGCTGGCCGAAACGGCCGGCGAGATCGCCCGGAACGTCGAACCGCTGGCGGACTTCGTGTCCCTGCCAAGTCCTGGTCCGCGAGCAATCCCCGACCTGCCCGGCGCTTTCAGCGCGGCGACGGCCGAGGCGACCCCCGAGCTGCGCGCCGAGGGGGCGCGAGCCGTGATCGCCCGAGCCGACGAGGTGGGGGTGACCGCCTACGGCTCGTTCGCGACGTCCACCGAGACGATCATCGTCGCCAACTCTTTGGGCGTGCGGGCCAGCGCAGCCCGGACCTGGTCGCAGCTGATCACCGTATCGATGGGCCCCGGGGGCGGCACCGGCTATGCAGAGGCGGCCGCGGTCGACGCCACCAAGATCGATGCTGCCGCCCTGGGCAAGGAGGCGTCCGAGCTGGCACGGGCGACCGCCGAGGCCGTGGCCATCGAGCCCGGCGATTACCCGGTCGTCCTGGATACGTACGCAGTCGTCGACGTGCTGGACATGCTCGGCTACCTCGGCTTCTCGGCCCTCGCCGTTCAGGAGGGCCGCTCGTTCGTCGAGATCGGCAAGCGGGTCGGCAGCGAGCTGGTCACGATCCGCGACGACGGCGCGGACCCGGCAGGCCTGCCGATGGCCTTCGACTACGAAGGGGTCGAGAAGCAGCGGGTGGATCTCCTCACCAGGGGGGTCTGCAGCGGGGTTGTCTACGATGGTCAGACGGCGGCCCGCGACGGGGTGCGCTCGACCGGCCACGGCCTTCCAGCTCCAAACCCCTACGGACCCTTTCCGCTGAACATGGTCATGGAGGCAGGGACGTCCAGCCGGGACGAGCTGATCGGCGGCCTCGAGCGCGGCCTGCTCGTCACCCGTTTCCACTACACGAACCCGGTTCATCCAAAGCTGGCGATCGTCACGGGGATGACCCGCGACGGCACCTTCCTCGTGGAGAACGGGCGGATCGTCGGGCCGGTCAAGAACCTGCGCTTCACCCAGAGCTACCTGGAGGCGCTGGCCGGGGTCAGCGCCGTTGGCCTCGAGCGACGCTGCCTCAAGGGTTTCCTGGGTGGAGTGGTCGTGCCGGCCGTCCGGATCAACAGCTGGACGTTCACCGGCGCAACAGAGCACTAGCTCCGGGTCGTTCGTAGCTCCGGGCCGTCGTTGGGGCTCCGGGCCGTCCTGGGGCTCCGGGCCGCGAGTCTTCCGCGCCGTTCGGGGCTCGGCGCCGCCCTGGGTCTCCGGGCCCTGAGGCTTCCGCGCGCCCGAATCGCCTGCGCCGCAGCCTCCAGGCCACAGCCGGTCTGGTTGCGTTAGCCGTTAGCGGCTAATTGATGGTAAGTCCTCGTGCGCAGCCGCGCTATCGGAGCGCCCAATCGCTTATTTGGCCGGTAATTGCCCGGCCAAACGCGGTTTTGATGTTCTGTGAGCACACACCGGCCGGGGATGCCCTCGGGCCCGGCGCCCCGGCGCGGGCCGGCCTCCAACCGATGGGCGGCGGCGTTGCGCCCGCGGGCGGCGGCGCTTGCGCCAGACCCAGGCTTGCGCCAGACCCAGGCTTGCGCGAGACCCGGCTAGCGCCAGACCCGAGCCTGGTCCGGGTAGAGCCGGACCCGCCTGTACGGCTCGCGGCCGCGCGAGCGCGACACGAGGTTGGCGCGCTCCGCCATCTGGTGCTGAAGTCGCCGGATGTAGGCACTCTGGGGCGACAGTTCCACGGCCTCGGAGCGCTCGATCACCATCCCGATCGCCTCCTCGGTCTCACGCATGGCTGCCTCGCGAGGATCGAGGGCGAGCGAGAAGATTGAGGTCAGGCTGACGTGCATCTGGAGGATCGTGTTGCTCTTCAGTACATAGACCGGCATGCCCCGCTCCTCGGCGTCGAGGACGGTTGGTGGCTTGGAGCGGTACTCGCTGCGGAGGGTCATCACCACATCGGCCTCGTCGATGTTGCGGGCGACGATGACCGGCAGCTGCAATTCCCGGATGGCCTGCTCGAGCCGCTTGCGGCTGACCCCGAAGGGCAGCACCCGAAGGGTCGGCAGGAGGCCCTCGGTGACCCGAAGGAGCTGGCCGTCGCCGGCCGTCGGGGTGCCCGCCGTTAGGGTGCCCGCCGTTAGGGTGCCCGCCGTTGGGGTGTCGGCTCGATCCTCGGCCGGATCATCGTCTTCGTCGTCGGCCTCGAGCTCGGCGCCGACCAACGCGAGGGCCGTGACCGGCGGGCGCGGATCGGCCAGGCGCGGATCCACAAGCCGCGGATCGGCCAGGCGCGCATCCGCAAACCGGTGATCGAGCCGATCGAGCCGATCCAGCCGATCCAGGTCCGCCAGGCCGGCCTCGGGCAGCTCGAGGGCGTTCATTGGGGCGGTGCCTTCGTCGGCCCTGAGGGCCGTCAGCGCCCGGGCTGCCTGGTCACGCCAGGCGGCCTGACGCTCAAGCTCACGCTGCTCGCGAGCATGCCGATCGGGCGGGGGCGGGGCACCGCGCTCGAGTGGCCCGCGATCGGCGATCTCACCGGCGATGAACGGACGTTCCGGCGCAGAACCAGGGGGTCCGCCAGTCCGACCGCGGCCCTCACCACCGGATGGCTCGACGGCGAATCGCTCGCCGGGCATCATCCCCGTGATCGGATCACCCGGCCGGCCGGGCCCGCCTATTCGGCCGCGTGGGCCCGCTTCGCGGGTGGTCCCGCCCCGGGTCTGGCGCCAGCCGCCGCTGGCCCCCGGTCGATAGCCCGAGCGATAGCCGCCCGGCGCGGCCCCGGGCGTGGCATCGCGGTAGCCGCCCGCCCGGTAATTTCCATCGCCTCGCCAACCGGGCTCCATCCGCCACGGGCTGCCCGTCCCAATCAAGCCGGCGAAGCGCTCGCTGCCGAGGGTCTCGCGGGGGGATGGTCGGGGTCGTGACTGGGACCGGTGGACGCCTTCCTCGTCACGCCAGCGGAGCTCGGGCGCAATCGGATCGCCGCGCAGCATCTCGTCGACGGTCTCGGCGACGTCGCCGTGGACCGTCACCCGCTCGCGATCCTGGATCTCGATGATCACGTCGAACGTTGGCGGCTGCTTCCGCTCGAGCACACTCTTCTGGGTCCGCCGGCGGCGCGCCTCCTCGTCGCCGAGGGTGACGCTCTGGATCCCGCCGATCAGGTCCGACAGAGTCGGGTTGAGCATCAGGTTGTCGAGGTTGTTGCCGTGCGCCGTCCCGATCAGCTGGACGCCTCGCTCGGCGATCGTCCGGGCGGCCTGCGCCTCGAGCTCGGTCCCGATCTCATCGATCACGATCACCTGGGGCATGTGGTTCTCGACCGCCTCGATCATCACCTCGTGCTGGAGTGAGGGCGTCCGGACCTGCATCCGCCGGGCCTTGCCGATCGCCGGGTGGGGAATATCGCCATCTCCGGCGATCTCATTGCTGGTGTCGACCACCACCACGCGCTTGCCCAGGTCATCGGCCAGCACCCGGGCGGCCTCGCGCAGCATGGTCGTCTTGCCGATTCCCGGGCGGCCCATGATCAGGATCGACTTCCCGCTCTCGACAAAGTCACTGATGATCTCGATCGTGCCGAAGACAGCCTTTCCGATCCGGCAGGTCAGGCCCACGATCTTGCCGCTCCGATTGCGAATCGCGCTGATCCGGTGGAGAGTCCGCTCGATCCCGGCCCGGTTGTCGTCGCCGAACGTGCCGATGTGATCGACCACGTAGGCGATATCCGATTCGAGGATCTCGCGCTCGAGGAGGGTCACCTCGCTGTTCGGGAAGCGGGCCTCGGGGCGTCGGCCCAGATCGAGCACGACCTCGATCAAGGTCGTCTGGTCGGGCAGGCCATGGACCGCCTCGACGATGTCCGGCGGCAGGGCCGCCAGGAGCAGGTCAAGGTCGTCCGCTGCCTCGCGATCGAAGTTGGCGGGAACTGCAGTCACGGGACCTCCGGGGTCGGCGGTGCAGGGGGGTGGAACCGGGTCATCCGACGGCCGGCACGAGGGCCGGCTCCGCTACCCGGACAAGAGCTTCTTTGAGCAACAGGGTGACGCTCGACTCAACCTCGAAACCGGCCTCCTCGAGCCGGCGGTCAATCGGCGATTCGTAGGTTCGAACCGACGAGATCACGCCGTGCTGCGCTTCGCCGCGATTCCCGGTCCGGGCGGCGATCACGCCCAGACCGTACTCCACCAGCGGCCCGACGTCCGAATCGGGCAGGGCCAGGATCTTCAGGTAGTGGGGCTGATCCTCCTTGGCAACGGCGATCTGGATGAAAGCGGATAAACCGGTCGCGTCGGAAGCGCCGGCCTGCTGATCCTGGACAAAGGCCTCGATATCGGCAAAGCGCAGGATCGGGGTCAGGCTGGATCGGGGCACCCGCCAGCCCGCTCCCTGGCGCTCCCAGTCCGGCAGCCGATACGCCTCGAGGCGCTGGACCGGCTGGGGGGTCACGGCCGCGTACAACCGGGCCAGCGCCAGCGCGTCGAGCGACGCGACCGGACGAATGGCACAGCTGGCCGCCCGATCGTCGGACCACGCCTCGGGCAGGGCCCGGGCCGGCTCTCGGAAGAGGATCTGCTCCTCCCCATAGCGCGCGAAACCAGCCTGCATGAACAGCTCAACGTTGCCGTCGGCGTCGGCGCAGGCGACATGGAAGCGGACCGCTCCACGCTTGGCCCCGTCGCGCAGGAGGTGCTGGACGAGGCGGAAGCGGATATCGCCTGCGTCGGCCTGCCCGATCGCATCGAGCTCGACGACCGTCCACTCGTCGCGATGGCTTTCGCGTTCGACCCGGAGCAGGCCACTGATTCGCCGGTCCAGCTCATAGACGTAGAGCAGGTCATTTGGCTGGAACGCGCCCAGGGGCAGCCGAAACAGGCTGAACACACCGATCCGGGGACCGGCGACCGGCAGCCCGAGCGAGCGCGCCGCGTCCGTCTGGGCGAGCCGCGAGAGCTCACCCAGGGCCGCCAGATCAGTCAGGCGCGCCATCCTGACCTTGCCCGATAGGGTCATCTTGCCGTCCGGACCCGGCGCACCGGATGGTGCCGCCGCCCGGATCCCTCGCCGGGATCGTCGTGCTCGGCCGCCATCGTTGCCACGAGCCGGTGGAAACGGGTCTCGCCGGCCAGCTCGGGATGGAACGCGGTGGCAATGATGTTGCGCTCGCGGACCGCGACGATCCGGCCGTCGTCGAGCCGGGCCAGGACGTCGACGCCTGGTCCGACCCGCTCGATCACCGGTGCCCGGATGAATACGCCGTGGACCGGCTGGTCGCCGAGCATCGGCACGGCCAGCTCGGCCTCGAACGAGTCGAGCTGGCGTCCGAAGGCATTGCGCCGCACGGCGACGTCAAGGAGCGGCAGGACGGGCTCCTCGCCGCCGACGATCTCGCGGGCGAGCAGGATCATCCCGGCACATGTGCCAAAGATGGGGGCGCCGGTCTCGGCCAGATCGAGGATCGGCTGACGCAGGCCCCAGCGATCGATCAGGCGGCGCATCGTGGTGCTCTCACCACCCGGCAGGGTCAGGCCGCTGACTCCCTCGAGGTGCTCCGGCAGGCGCACTTCGACCGCATCGACACCGATTGCACGGTAGGTTCGGACGTGCTCAATGAAGGCGCCCTGGAGGGCCAGGACTCCGATCTTCATCAGTGTCGCCTGCTCGGGACTACCAGCCCCGGACGGCCAGACGCTCGTGATCCGGAATCGCTTCCATGCTGATTCCCCGCATCGGCGCGCCGAGGCCCTTGCTCACCTCGGCCAGCAGGGCCGGGTTATCGAAATGGGTGGTGGCCTGGACGATCGCATTGGCCATCCGGGCGGGATCCTCGCTCTTGAAGATTCCCGACCCGACGAAGACACCCTCTGCGCCGAGCTGCATCGCGAGGGCCGCGTCGGCTGGCGTGGCGATCCCGCCGGCGACGAAGTTGACCACGGGCAGCTTGCCCTCGCGGGCCACCTCGCGCACGAGCTCGATCGGCGCACCCAGCTCCTTGGCGGCCGCGAACAGCTCGTCCTCGCGCAGGCCGTGGAGGCGGCGCAGCTCGGCGTTGACGGTCCGGATATGGCGAACTGCTTCAACGATATTGCCGGTGCCGGCCTCGCCCTTGGTACGCATCATCGCGGCGCCCTCGCTGATCCGGCGGAGCGCCTCTCCGAGGTTGCGCGAGCCGCACACGAACGGCACCTTGAAGGCGTGCTTGTCGATGTGATTCGCCTCGTCCGCGGGCGTCAGGACCTCGGACTCGTCGATATAGTCAACGCCCAGTGCCTCAAGGATCTGGGCCTCGACGAAATGCCCGATCCGAGCCTTGGCCATGACCGGGATGGACACGGCGTCCATGATCCCCACGATCATGGACGGGTCGCTCATCCGGGCCACGCCACCAGTCGCCCGGATATCCGAGGGCACGCGCTCGAGGGCCATCAC
This sequence comes from Chloroflexota bacterium, assembly GCA_003152165.1. GTDB lineage: Bacteria > Chloroflexota > Limnocylindria > Limnocylindrales > CSP1-4 > Palsa-1033. The sequence continues at coordinate 2,264 of PLZO01000075.1, read as the reverse complement.
GGCTACCGCGCCGGCCTCCTCGGCGATCTTCGCCTGGTCGGGCGNNACGTCCATGATGACGCCGCCCTTGAGCATCTGGGCGAGACCCTTCTTCGTGGCCCACGTGGACGATTCGACGGTCATGTGCTGACTCCGGTGTCTCCTGCGTTCCGCGTCGGCCTCGGCTGGGCCCCGGGGTCGTCCCCCGTTCGAGCGGGCCGGATCGTGTCGCGCATCCGAATTATCGCATGAGCCGCCAAGCCGGCCGAAGTCCCGAGCCAGGCCGGGCCGGCCAGAGCTCTGTGGCGGCTTAGCGGCTGACGGTCTTTACGACGCCGGCCATCAGCTTGATCGAGCGGCGAGCCGCCGTCGGGGACAGCTTCGAGAGACCCGTGACCAGGGCCAGGACATCGTCGTCGGGAACTTGGCCAAGCAGGCGGACGAGGCGCAGGATCGTGTCGTCGGGGATCCGGGCAAGGAGGTCGAGGAGGCGCTCGAGCTCCGTTGGCTCGAGCACAGGCACCAGGCCGATTGCCCGGTTGAACAGGCGGACGAACCACAGGAAGGTAGCCAGCCAGTCGCGCAGGTCCGCCAGCTCCGAGTCGTTGGCGTATTCGGCCGCGGCCGCGGCGGCATCGGCAGCCGTGCGCTCGAGGACCTCGATGATCGGATCGCCTTCAAGGGCCTTGCGATGCTCGATCACCCGGCTGAACCAGCGGAAGTGGTCGCCGACCGAGGCATAGGCCGCGCCGGCCGGTCCGCGCCGGCCAACCCGTCGGGGCTCGTCGACCCGCTCCACGACACCCCAGCGGATTGCCGCATCGAGGGCCAGGCTCGCCGCTCGGTGGCTCAACCCGAGCGCCTCGCGGACCTCGCGCTCGGTGAGCGGCTCTCCGCGGGCCATCAGGTAAATGTGGACCCGGGCGATCGCCGGCGCCACACCCCACGAGCCACCCATCGCCCCCCACGCCCCGGCGAGGCCTCGCCGGATCGCCTCGGCTCGGACAGCCGGATCCGCGCTGCTGAGTGGCACGGGGCCTGGCGTGGCTGCTGTCATGACTTGCCCACCGACAGTAGCACGTTTGCGGTTCGACCGGGCTCGCCACTCGGCCTGGTGTCCGTGGCGGGCACTCGGCCCGGTGGGTCATTGTGTGCCACTCGGCCTCGTGTCCGCGGCTCGCCACTCGGCCTGGTGGGCCATGGCGTGCCCTGGGGTCCGTGGCTCGCCACTCGGCCCGGTGGGTCATGGCGTGCACTCCGTACATCAAAATGGCAGTAGAGGGCCCAATTCGGGTCGAAACCAGGGGTTTGGACGGATGAACTGGTGTCCGGGAGGGGATCTGATGCTTCATCCCCGCTTGGGCCGGGATGATTCGCCAAGGTCGAGTAGCTCCGACCCGCCGCCGAAGCCCAGAAACGGCTGTTTGAAGTTCTGAGTGCACATGGTTGCGCGCCGAGCGCAGCCCACGCGGCGCCGAGCGGGGAGCCGCAGCCTTCGCGGGCCGAGCCGCAGCCCACGCGGCGCCGAGCCGCGGCCCCCGCGGGCTCAACCGGCGCCGGACGCGGCACTGGGCGCCACCGGACCCGGCACGAGTTGACGATCGCGCCCGCTATGATCGAGCCATGTCCGTCCTGCGCAGCCGACTCGATCCGGCAAGCGCCGAGAGCGTCGCCAATCAGGCGACGATGGACGCGCTCGTGGCCGACCTGCGCGAACGCCAGGCCCGGATCAGCGCGAACGGAGCGGGCGGCGATCCAGCCGCGATCGAGAAGCATCGGTCGCGGGGCAAGCTGCCGGTCCGCGAGCGGATCGACCGCCTGATCGATCCGGGTTCAGCCTTCCTCGAGCTGAGTCCATTGGCCGCCGACGGCGTCTACGGCGAGGACGGGCGCGACGCACCGAGCGCCGGGATCGTGACCGGGATTGCCATCATCGAGGGCGTGACCTGCGTGATCGTGGCCAACGATGCCACGGTCAAGGGCGGCACCTACTACCCGCTGACCGTGAAGAAGCACCTCCGGGCGCAGGAGATCGCCTTCGAGAATCGCCTGCCTTGCATCTATCTCGTCGATTCGGGCGGCGCCTTCCTGCCGCTCCAGGCCGATGTCTTCCCCGATCGCGAGCACTTCGGCCGGATCTTCTTCAACCAGGCCCGCCTGTCGGCCGCGGCGATCCCCCAGATCGCCCTGGTCATGGGCAGCAGCACAGCCGGAGGGGCCTACGTCCCGGCGATGAGCGACGAGACCGTGATCGTCCGCGGCACCGGCACGATCTTCCTCGGCGG
>PLZO01000028.1 GCA_003152165.1 Chloroflexota bacterium | reverse complement strand
ACGCTCTCGTACTCGGCCTCGAGCACCTCCACCTTGGGCAGGCGGTACTGCGGGATGCCGTAGCGGAGCATCCCGCCCGGGGCGGGGTCGCGCTCGAAGACGGTCACGTCGTGGCCGGCGATCAGGAGGTAGTAGGCGGCCGACATCCCGGTTGGCCCCGAGCCAATCACGGCGACCCGCCGGCCGGTCTTGGGCTGGACCTCGAATGGAACAGGCGGATCGATCCCCTCGTTGAGCATCGCCTTTAGGACCTGATCGCCGGCGTAGCGGTGGCTGTCCCGGATGGCGATCGCCTCGTCGACCTCGTCGCGCCGACAGTGCTCCTCGCACGGGGCCGGGCAGACTCGGCCGAGGACGGATGGGAAGGGGATCGTGCGCTTGAAGATCCGGCTCGATTCGCGCCAGTTGCCCTCGGCGTTCTGCTTGAGGAAGCCGGGGATGTCGATATGGCTGGGGCACTTGTTCTGGCAGGGCGGCAGGCAGTACGCGTTGTGGTCGCTGAAGATCAGCTCCAGATTGGTCGAGCGCAGCCGGCGGACCGTCTCGGTCTGGGTCGCGACCTTCATCCCCGTCTCGGCCGTGCGTGAGCAGGAGATCGGCGGGTACTCCTCCCCCTCGACCTCCACCACGCACATCCGGCAGGCGCCGAAGCCGGGCAGCTTGGGCTCGTAGCACAGAGTGGGGATCTCGATCCCGTTGTCCCGGCAGACCTCGAGGATCGTCTGGCCCTCGCGGCCCTCGACCAGGCGGCCATCGACCTCCACCCGGATCGCCGGAGTCGATTGCGGACGCTGCGGCGCCTGGGTCGTGAGGAGGCGCTCGGAGAGCATCTCCTCGGGTGGCGGGGCGGGGCGCGCGATCAGCTCGGTCATCCGGTTCAGGGCCTCAGTGCGCAGGCTCGCCGTCGACAACGGCGACCCGTTGACGGCCGGCAGCTTGCTCCGCGGCGGGCTGGAGCTTCGCGTCCAGCTCGGGTCGGAAGTATCGCATCACGCTCGCCATCGGAAGTGTCGCCAGCCGCTCGTGATCACACAGGCCGCTGGCCACGATGTCCGCCGACAGGTCGGTCAGCAGGTCGGCATCGGTCGGGCGGGGCGTACCCGCATTGATCCGGCTGGCGATCTCCTCGATTCGACGCGTCCCGATCCGGCACGGGATCGTCTTGCCACAGGCCTCGCTCGCACAGAACCGGGTGAGCAGCTCGGCCAACTCGAGGACGTCCGCTTCGGCGGCGGTGGCCACGATCGAACCCGAGCCGATGTGAGCTCCGGCGTCCCGCAGGTCGGCGAACGAGTACGGCGTGTCGAGCAGGGCGGCCGGCAGGATTCCGCCCGACGGCCCGCCGATGAGCACCGCCTTGAACGCCAGGCCCGATCTGCCGCCGGCGCCGACCAGTTCGAGGATCGCCCGCAGCGGTGTTCCCAGGGGGACCTCGGCGATCCCCGCCCTGCGAGCACCCCGGACGTGGACCAGGATGGTACCCGGCGCGGCGGGGCTGCCAATCGCCCCGAAGGCGGCTGATCCCTCGCGCAGGATCCACGCTGCCAGGGCCAGGGTCTGGACGTTCTGGACGACGGTCGGTCGGCCGAACAGGCCGCGCTCGGAAGGATACGGCGGGCGCTGCTCGGGCTGGCCGCGCTTGCCTTCGAGGGCCTTGAGCAGGACGGTCTCCTCGCCCAGCATGTAGGCACCCTGGACCGGCCGAACGTCGATCGTCAGCTCACGCCCGCTGTCGAGCATGTTGGCGCCGATGAAACCCGCTTCCTCGGCCGCTCCGAGGGCAGCCTCGAGCCGCCTGATCGCCCCGGCTTCGGTCGCCCGGACCGCGATGATCGCGCTGTCGGCGCCGATCGCCCAGGCCGCGATCGCCACCCCCTCGATCACGGCGTACGGGTCTCGTTCGAGGAGGACCGGGTCGGTCCGGGCAGCCGGGTCCGCGCCGTAGCCGTTGGCAACCACATAGCGCCGGCCGGCCAGGGTGCTGGCGGCTGCCTGCCACTTGTCGGCAGTCAGGAAGCCGGCGCCGCCGCGACCACGCAGGCCGGCCGCCCTGATCTCGGCCACGACGGCCGCCGGGGCGAGCGTTCGGACCGCCTTCTTCAAGCCCGCGAACGCGCCGGCCTTGACCGCCGCGTCGAGATCGGTGGGGTCATCCGCCGAGGCTCGCCCGAGCAGTGGCCGAGGCCAGCTGGCGGGCGTCTTCAACAGGTCGGTCATCGGTCAGTTGACTCGGCCGGCCGGCCGCTTCGAGCCGGGCCCGATCGCCTGGTCGAGCGCCGCGAGATAGTCGGCCTCGACCCGCTCGCGACCGCTTTCTACGGTCGGGGCAACTGGCTCGTCCGCGCCCGCCAGGCGGGCCGGGGGCTCGAAGCGCAGGTGGTGGTAGTACGTAGCGGTGCCGTAGACCATGGCGTACCAGGCACCCGTGCCGAAGCTGATCCGCTTGAGCGCCGCCACTGGCAGGTAGCCATAGGCAGCCTGGGTGGCCCCGAGGATCTCGAGCAATCGCCGGGGGTCGTGGTCGGCCTCGTGGAGGATCGCATCCACCGCGCTCAGGTCGATCGGGCTCCAGTGCTCATAGGCGACATCCGGAACCGTCCGTCCGGCCCGCCTGAGGGCGGATTCCTCGCGCCGCTCGCCGTACGTCTCAGAGGCGCCCCAATGGACGGCGAAGCGTCCCTTCGTGTCGACACCACCCATGTCGATGCATTCGATCGGGCAAGCCTGGGCGCACTGGAAGCAGGTCTCGCACTTGAGCGTGCCGTGCTCGTCGTAGAGGAGCTGCAATCGGCCGCGAAACTTGGGCGAGATCTCGGCCGGCACCTCGGGATACAGGTGGGTCACCTTGGGCTGGAAGAAGCGACGCAAGGTGAGGGCCATGCCGCGGACGATGCCCAGGCCCGGGATCAGGCTCATTCGCCGGCCCTCATCGGTTCAGGACCAGGATGGCGAAGGCGGTCACGAACAGGTTGAGCAGGGCGGCCGGCAGCAGCCACTTCCAGGCGAAGCCCATCAACTGGTCGATCCGGACCCGGGGCAGTGTGCCGCGCATCCACACGAAGGTGAACACGAAGACGTAGGTCTTGCCCATGAACCAGAGCAGGCCCACGACCCAGTCGAAGCTCAGGAAGGCGAGGCCGAGGACAGCGGCCACGGCGATCACGTTGAACAGGCCGAATCCGATGATCAACGCCTGCCAGAACCTAATCCGGCTGTTGAGCAGATAGAACGGCAGGCCGAGCACGACGATCGCCAGAGGTGGGCCGAGAGTCAGCAGCAGGAGCAGACCAATTCCCAGGCTGCCCGGATCCAGGCCGACCGCCACCGGCCAGGGCCAGTTGAACGGCGCGTTCCAGCCGCCCAGGAAAACGGCCACGGTCAGGCCCGACGCGATGAACACGTTGACGTATTCGGCGAAGAAGAAAAATCCGAAGCGCATCCCCGAGTACTCGGTGGCGAAGCCGGCCACGATTTCCGAATCCGCCTCGGTCAGGTCAAAGGGGGTCCGGTTGGCCTCGGCGGTGACCGCGATGAAGAACACGACAAAGGCCAGCGGCTGGCGCCAGATGTACCAGTCGAAGAGGTTGCCGGCCTGGCCCAGGACGATCTGGTTTAGGCTCATCGTCCCGGCCAGCAGGATCACCCCCACGACCGACAGGGTCAGCGGGATCTCGTAGCTGATGACCTGGGCCGCCGAACGCAGCCCGCCCAGGAGCGAGTACTTGTTGAAGCTGGACCAGCCGGCCATCAGCAGGCCGACGACGGTCAGGCCGCCCATTGCGAAGAAGTACAGCAGGCCGATGTTGAAGTCCTGGCCGAACAGGCCGGGGGCGAAGGGCAGGACGAGCAGCGACATCACACTGGACATGTAGACGACGACGGGGGCCAGGGTAAAGACCGGCACGTCGGCACCGGTCGGCGTGAAGTCTTCCTTCATCAGCACCTTCAGGCCGTGCACCACCGACAGCGCCGACCCGAACGGCCCGACCCGGTCCGGACCGTAGCGCAGGTTCATCAGCGCGATCACCTTCATCTCCATATAGATGATCAGGAAGGCGCTGGGGACGGTCATCAGGAGCACGATCGTGGCCGCTACCACGAACCGCACGAGGGGCAGGTTGTCGACCAGGAACTGGACGACCGCGCCGCCGATCACGGCGATCAGGATGGCCAACCCGGCGGTCAGCACCGCCCCGAGCGGAATGACGACTGCCAGGATCTTGCCCGGGATGGTCAGCCGCTCCCAGGTCCGTCCGACCACGGTCATCTACTTGTCCACCCCGCCCATGATCGGGTCGAGCGAGGCCATGATCGCCATCGTGTCCGCGATCAGGTTGCCCGGCGTCAGCAGCCCAACCGACTGGAGATGGATGAAGCTGGGATCATGGATCCGCATCCGGTAGGGCTGGTCCGTGCCGTCGCTGATCGCGTAGGTGGCGTACTGGCCGCGCGGGCCTTCGATCGCGGCATAGGCCCGTCCGGGCCGGGGCCGGATCAGGCGCGGCAGCTTGGCCATGACCGGCCCGTCGGGCATCCTGTGGAGGCACTGGTCGATGATCCGGAGGCTTTGCTTGACCTCGTCCATCCGGAGCAGGTAGCGGGCCAGGCAATCGCCCTCGGTCCGCGACGGGATGTCGAAGTCGAGCTCGGGATAGATGCTGTAGGGATGGGCCCGGCGGATGTCAAAGGGCACCCCGGTGGCCCGCAGGTTCGGGCCGGTCATGCACATCTGGAGTGCGGTAGCCGTATCGATCACGCCCAGGCCGCGCGCCCGCCGGACAAAGATCTCATTCTCGTTGAGGAGGGCCTGGTTCGAGTTGATCTGATGGGTGGCCTTGCTCATCCAGGTGCCCAGCCGGCTCATGAACTCGTGATTCAGGTCGCCGTTCACGCCGCCGATCCGGAAGTAGTTGAAGAGCATCCGCTGGCCGGTCAGGGCGGCCAGCATCTCGACGATCTCGTCGCGCTCGATGAAGCTCCACAGGATCGGGGTGAGGCCGCCCAGATCCAGCGCGAACCAGCCTATGAACAGGGCGTGGCTGGCGATCCGGTTGAGCTCGCCCGAGAGGACCCGGATGTATTCGGCCCGGCGCGGGACCTGGACGTCGAGGAGCTTCTCGAAGGCCATCACCGGTGACCACTCGCAGAAGAGCGAGCTGATGTACTCGAGCGGATCGGTGTAGCAGATCGCCTGGTGGTAGTCGGCGTTCTCGCACAGCTTCTCGACGCCGCGATGGAGGTAGCCCAGGACCGGGTCGAGATCGACGACTTTCTCGCCGTCGATCTTCAGGACCACCCGGAGCACACCGTGAGTGGAAGGGTGCTGCGGCCCCATGTTCAGGAACATCTCGCCGTCGCGAAGGGTGTAGAACTCGGCCTCACGCTCGGTCCGGGGCGGGTACGGCGGGATCGGCTCGAACACCCCAAGCTGCTCGTCGAGGGTGACCCTTGGGTCGTCCGTGGACGCGTGCGCCGGAATGTCGAAGGGGGTTCGCGTCGTCATTCTCAGCTCGAGGGAGCCTGCCGGATGCGTGCCCCGGTCTGCGCATTGGTTGGGCCGTGAGTCTGCTCCATGTGCCGGACGCCGCCGGCCGGTGAGCGGGCGGCGTCGTCGGCCAGGAAGAAATCCTTGCGCAGCGGGAAGCTGGCGTAGTCGGGCGGCATGTAGATCCGGCGCAGGTCGCGATTGCCCTCGAAGGTGATCCCGAACATGTCATACGCCTCACGCTCCATCCACTCGGCGCCCTTCCACAGGAAGGTGACGGATGGAACGCGCGGATCGTCGCGAGACATCCCGTCGGCGATCACCCGGAGCCAGTCAGCAGTGGTGTCGCTCCAGAGGTGATACACGGCCTGCATCGTCGTACCGGTGTCGACGCCGGCCAGGTCCGAGAGCATCCGGAACCGGAACTCCGACTCGTCGTGGAGGGCCAGGAGGACCTCGGGCACGTCGCCCGGGGCGATCCGGATCTCCGTTTCGTCGTGGCGCTGGCGGACGGGACCGGTCAGTCGCTCACCGAAGCGAGACTCGAGGCGGCAGCGCAGGATCCGGTCCACCTACAGGTCCTCGGGCACGGTCGGGCCGATCGCCCGCTCCGGCCAGTGACCGCGCCGATCCTTGATCAGCTGCTGGAGCTTCATCATGCCGTAGATCAGGCCCTCGGGCCGGGGCGGGCAGCCGGGCACGTAGACATCGACGGGCATGATCCGGTCGATCCCCTGGATCGTGCTGTAGCTCCGCTTGTAGCGGCCCCCCGAGCAGGTGCAATCGCCCATCGCCACGCACCATTTCGGCTCGGGCATTTGCTCCCACAGGCGGACCAGCGGCCCGGCCATCTTGGTGGTGCAGGTGCCGGCTACGATCAGGACATCGGCCTGGCGGGGTGAGGCCCGGAACGGGAACATTCCCCAGCGATCCATGTCGTTCTTGCTGGTTGCCGCCGACATCATCTCGATCGCACAGCAGGCCAGCCCGGACAGGAGCGGCCACAGGCTGTTGGCCCGAATCAGGTCAAGGACGATGTCGGCCTTGGTCGGGATCACCTCGAGCGGACCGGCCCAGCGGGCGTTGTCGCGCCGGCCCGCGCCGGATGCCTCGAACTCGCGCAGATGGGTGATGTCCGAAGCCTGTCCGCCGTTGTACGCGACCGGGTTGCTGGACTGCCACAGGGTGTTCGGGACCACGATCGGCTCGACCAGGTGACGTTGCTCGCCGATGACCGCGGGCAGATTGCCGGCGGCGCCCGGCTCGGGCTTCAACGCCACGTCAGGACTCCCTTGCGCCAGGCGTAGGCAAGCCCGAGGAGGAGGATCCCGACGAACAGCAGCATGCTCACAAAGCCGCCCAGCAGGAGGCTCCGGAAGGCGATCGCCCAGAGGTAGATGAAGATCACCTCGATGTCGAACGCGACGAAGAGCAGGGCGTAGATGTAGAACGACAGGCCAAACCGGCCGTGGGTGTCGCCGAACGTGTCGATCCCGGACTCGTAGGGCAGGCCCTTGTGGAGATCGCCTCGGTTGCGGTGGGAGATCAGCCAGGCCGCACCGATCGTGAGGAACACGAACGAGACGCCGGCGACGGCGAACCCGACGATGTACCAGATCCCGGTCAACTGATCCTCGCTGTGGCAGGTCGGGGGGCACCGAGGCAGGCGTGCAGAGCACGATCCCGCACCGGCATTCTACCGCGGAGCGTCGGGGCAGGTGGCTCTGGGCCCTCCCGCCGGCCGCCAGCCGATGACTTGCGAGCCCTCGTGGGACATGCACCCACGCGGATCGCTGATCGGGAGGAGATGCGATCCTCGTGGGGCGGAGCCCCCGAAGAGGCAGATCGAGGGATCAGCCGCGTCGAGCGCGCGTGCAGTTCGCGGCCGATCCCTCGTCGATGGCGCCGTGCCCAGCGCCGATGCACAGCCTGATCGTGCGGCGAATCGCGGGGCAATAGGGCGAATGCCCTAGTGTCGCGATTCGCTGATCGC
>PLZO01000127.1 GCA_003152165.1 Chloroflexota bacterium | reverse complement strand
CGAGCTCGTCGAGCTCACCCGCCGACCGGGCTTCGAGCACGTCGACCTGACCTGCCTGCCAGCCACGCTGCACAACCGGCCCGGCGGGATCCCGGCTGCCGTCCGGCGCAAGATCCGGGCCGCCCGGCCGCGCTACGCCACGATCTTCATTGCCTACGCCGACTGCGGCACCGGCGGCCTGCTCGACCGGGTCCTCGAAGAGGAGGGCGTCGAGCGCCTGGCCGGCGCCCATTGCTACGAGTTCTATGCCGGCCGGGCGGCCTTCGCCCGAATCACTGACGACGATCCGGCGACGTTCTTCCTGACCGACTTCCTGGCCCAGAACTTCGACCGGCTCGTGATCCGGGGGCTCGGCATCGACCGCCACCCCGAGCTGCTGCCGATCTACTTCGGCAACTACCACCGGCTCATCTACCTTGCCCAGACCGACGACCCGACGTTGCTGGCAACGGCTCGTCGGGCAGCCGAGCGGTTGGGCCTGGCCTTCGAGCAGCGCGTGACCGGCCTTGGCGAGCTGGCCGAGACGATCGGAGCGCTGGCCACGGCCGCGGTTTCTAAGCGCCGTTCGGGCGTCGCCCGGGATGCCGCCTGATGGCCGCCCTGACGACCATCTGGTGGCGCGACATCCCTGCCCAGGTCGTGGCCAAGGACACCCGCCGGGCATCGAAGGTCGTGCTCCATCCGCGCTTCCAGGTCGCCATCGACAAGGCAGCGGTGAAGGCCGGACGGCGGGAGATGGACGCCTACATCGCCGAATGGCGCAAGACCCAGCGTCCCTGCGGGGACGATCTCGATGCCGAGGTCGGCGCGGAGTCCGCGCGGCTCGAGCACCAATTCACCCGGGAGGTCCTGGCTCGCCTGGTCGCGGCGGGTGGCGAGCGGGTCGCCGAGACGCCCTCGTGACCCGGACCGTCGTCGGCTCGGCGACCCGAACCGTCGTGATCGGCTCCAACGACCCGTTCGTGATCATCGGCGAGCGGATCAACCCGACCGGCCGGAAGCTCCTCGCCGAGGAGATGAAGAACGGCGACTTCAGCCGCGTGGAGCGCGATGTCCTGGCTCAGGTCGACGCCGGCGCCCACATGCTCGATGTCAACGCCGGGATCCCCCTGGCCGATGAGCCGGCCATCCTCGCCCGCACGATCCGCTTGGTCCAGTCCCTGACCGACCTGCCCCTCTCGATCGACTCCTCGATCGTCGAGGCGCTGGAGGCCGGCCTGGCCGTCTACCAGGGCAAGGCCCTGGTCAACTCGGTCACCGGCGAGGACGAACGCCTCGAGCGAGTCCTGCCCCTGGTCAGGAAGTACGGCGCGGCGGTCGTCGCAATCTCGAACGACGAGACAGGCATCTCCGAGGATCCCGACGTCCGCTTCGCGGTCGCCCGCCACATCGTGGAGCGCGCCGCCGACCACGGCATCCCCCGCGAAGACATCCTGGTCGACCCGCTGCTCATGCCGATCGGGGCGATGGCCACGGCTGGCCGGCAGGTCTTCCGGATCCTCAACCGGCTGCGCGACGAGCTCGGGGTGAACAGCACCTGCGGCGCCTCGAATGTCAGCTTCGGCCTGCCCAACCGGGAAGGCATCAACGGCGCCTTCCTGGCCATGGCGATGGCCAGCGGCCTGACCTCGGCCATCACCAATCCCCTTCTGGCGGACGTCCGCCAGTCGGTGCTGGCGGCCGACGTCCTGCTTGGCAACGACCCCGAATGCGGCCGCTGGATCCGGACCTACCGGGTGGCCCCGGCCGAAGGCGAGCAGGGTCGCCGGGTGAATCGCCGGCGCGATCCGATCGCGACACCGGCTGCCGGCTGAGCGGGACCGTGACCTCGACCGCGGCCAACGGGCTCGCCTCGGCTGACTCGGAGGCGCTGGCCGTCTTCACTCCATCGGGCCGGCGCGGCCGATTCGCCGCGGGCACGACCGTGCTCGACGCCGCGCGCTTGCTGGGGGTGGACATCGACTCGGTCTGCGCCGGGCGGGGGATCTGCGGGCGCTGTCAGGTCAGCCCGGGAATCGGCTCGTTTCCCAAGCTCGGGATCACCTCCGCGGCCGATCACCTGTCGGCACCCGGTGAGCTCGAGGCGACCTATCGGCGCGAGCATGGGCTGGGCGCGGACCGGCGCCTGAGCTGTACGGCAACGCTCCACGGTGACGCACTGATCGACGTGCCGCCCGAGAGCCAGGTCCATCGCCAGGTGGTGCGCAAGAACCTGGAGCTCCGTGAGTTCGTGGTCGACCCGGTGGTCCGGCTCCACTACGTCGAGGTCGTCCAACCGGAGCTCGCCTCACCCAACGGCGACCTCGTCCGGCTGTTCGAAGCTCTCCAACGCGAATGGGGACTGGTCGATCTCGCGGCGGACCTGGGGGTGATCCGGGCCCTCCAACCGGCCCTGGCTGCGGGCGCCTACCGGGTAACCGTGGCGGTCCACGACGGTCACCAACTGACCGCGATCTGGCCCGGCCTCCACGATCGGGCCTATGGCGTTGCGATCGACGTTGGATCGACCACGATTGCCGGCCATCTGGCCGACCTGGCCGACGGCTCCATCCTCGCCTCGAATGGCCTGATGAACCCCCAGATCCGCTTCGGCGAGGACCTGATGAGCCGGGTCTCGTACGCGATGATGCATCCGGAAGGGGCCGAGGAGATGACCCGGGTCGTGCGCAAGGCGCTCGACACCTTGGTGGCCGGGTTGGCCCTCCGAGCCGGGATCAAGCGCGCCGACATCCTGGAGCTGACGATCGTGGGCAACCCGATCATGCATCACCTGCTGCTCGGGATCGATCCGACCCCGCTGGGCGGCGCGCCCTTCGCACTGGCCACCGACCGCGCCGTCCGGCTGCCGGCGGCCGAGCTGGGCCTGCGGGTCAATCCTGGCGCCCGGGTCTACATCCTGCCCTGCATCGCCGGCCACGTTGGGGCAGACACGGCCGGGGTGATCCTGGCCGAGACGCCCTACCTGTCGGACCGGCTGTGCCTGATCGTCGACGTGGGCACCAACGCGGAGCTGGTCCTGGGCAATCGCGATCGGCTGCTGGCCGCCTCGAGCCCAACCGGACCGGCCTTCGAAGGCGCCCAGATCAGCTCGGGCCAGCGGGCCGCCCCGGGGGCCATCGAGCGGATCCGGATCGACCGGTCCAGCCTGGAGCCGCGGTTCAAGGTGATCGGGAGTGACCTGTGGTCCGATGAGCCCGGCTTCGACCAGGTGGCACTCGAACTGGGCGTTACGGGGATCTGCGGGTCGGGGATCGTGGAGGTCATCGCCGAGCTGTTCCTGGCCGGGGTGATCACGGCGGACGGGATCATCGACGGCGGGCTGGCCGAGCGGACGGACCGGATCGTGCCCGACGGCCGCACCTTCGCCTATGTCCTGCGCGATGGCCAGCCGCGGATCGTGGTCACCCAGAATGACGTCCGGGCGATTCAGCTGGCCAAGGCCGCGCTGTACGCCGGCGCCCGCCTGCTGATGGATCATGCCGGGGTGGAGAGCGTGGAGGAGATCCGTCTGGCCGGCGCGTTCGGCAGCCAGATCGACCTGACCCATGCCATGGTCCTGGGCCTGATCCCCGACTGTGATCTGGCCCACGCCCGCTCGGCCGGCAACGCGGCCGGCACCGGCGCCCTGATCGCCCTCCTGTCGGGGGCCGCGCGGGCCGAGATCGAGCGCGTGGTGCGCACCGTCGAGAAGATCGAGACGGCGATCGAGCCGCGCTTCCAGGAACACTTCGTGGACGCCATGGCCTTCCCTCACCGCACCGCCGAGATGCCCAATCTCGCCCGGATCATCGACCTGCCCGCCCGCCCCGACGCCTCTCCGGGCGCCGATCCACGGGCCGCCCAACGCCGCCGCCGCGCGCTCGTCGCGGCCGGTAAGGAGGACCGTTGATGGACGCCAGCCCACGCCAGCGGAGTGGCGGACGCGCAGGCCGCCAGGCACTCCGCGCCCACAGCCACATCGAGCGCCAGCCGTTCCTGACCCGCAAGCTTGCGCCGTTCGAGGTCCTGAGCGAGGAGGGCCTGTCGATCCTCGAGTACAACGCCGATACCATCCTGCAGGAGGTCGGCCTCGAATTCCGGGGCGACGCCGGCGCTCTGCGCCTGTTCGCCGACGCTGGTGCCGATGTCCAGGACGAGCGGGTCCGCTTCCCCCGGGGCATGTGTCGCCAGATCGTCCAGGCCAGCGCCCCGCGCGAGTTCACCCAATATGCCCGCAACCCCAGGAACAACGTGGTGATCGGCGGGCTGAACACCGTGTTCGCCCCGAACTACGGCTCGCCGTTCGTACGCGACCTCGACAACGGCCGGCGCTACGGCACGATCGAGGACTTTCGCAACTTCGTGAAGCTGGCCTACCTCAGCCCGCATATGCACCACTCCGGCGGCACGAT
>PLZO01000081.1:37391-78441 GCA_003152165.1 Chloroflexota bacterium | reverse complement strand
GGGATCTCGTGGACGTTCGGCCTAGCCGCGGCGCTCTTCACCCAGCGCTCATTCCGTGGCCGCGGCCTGATCCGCACGGCGTTCCTCATTCCCTATGCCTTGCCGGTGTTCGCCTCGGTTATCACGTGGAGCTTCATGTTCCAGCGAGATACCGGAATCGTGAATCATGTCTTGGTCGATCAACTTCATCTGGTTGATCTGCGGCCGTTCTGGCTTATCGGCCAAAACAGCTTCTACTCCCTGGTCATCGTTGAGGTCTGGCGTAGCTGGCCATTTGCGTTCCTCATGCTGACCGCGGGGATGCAGAGCATCCCCCAAGATCTGTATGAAGCGGCGGCTATGGATGGTGCCGGCGTTCTCGCCCAGATCCGCTGGGTGACCATGCCCATGCTCAAGTCGGTCAATCGGGTACTGCTGCTCGTTCTGTTTCTCTGGACGTTCCTCGAATTCACGGTCCCGTACGTCATGTTCGGAAAAGCGGCGCCAGAGCAAGCGGATCTCATCTCGATGCACATCTACCAGAACTCGTTCGCCACTTGGAACTTCGGGACGGGTTCGGCGATGTCGGTGCTGCTGCTCATCTTCCTGCTCGTCGTGACCGTCGGCTACCTGGCCGTCTCCAGCCGAGGGAGTGACAATGCGTGAACCTACCTGGTTTTCCTGGACTCGTCGGATCGGGCTGACCGTGCTCGCGGTGTTCGCGCTGCTCCCAATCTGGGTGATGGTGACATCCGCCCTCAAGTCTCTGGGCGATGTGCAGGGTGATTTCCGCTGGTTTCCCACCCACCTGACGGTGCAACCCTTCCTCGACATGTGGCAAACGATCCCGCTTGCGCGGTACTTCGTGAACAGCATCGTCGTCTCGACGGTTGCCTCACTGGCCTCCGTCGCCGTCGGGCTGCTCGCAGCGTACGCGTTGAGCCGCTACCGGTTCCGTGGTCGGCAGACCTTCTCCATCGTCGTGCTGTCCACTCAGATGTTCCCGGGTATCTTGTTCCTGTTGCCGCTCTTCGTCATCTTCGTCAACCTTAGTCAGGCCACCGGCATCAACCTCTACCAAAGCCGGCTCGGCCTAATCATCACCTATATGACGTTCACCTTGCCCTTCGCCATCTGGATGTTGGTCGGCTACCTGGATACGGTGCCACGCGAGCTCGACGAGGCCGCGAAGGTCGATGGCTGCGGCCCGCTCGGTGCGTTCGTTCGTGTGGTGATCCCGGCCGCCCTCCCGGGCATCGTCGCGGTCACCATCTATGCCTTTATGACCTCGTGGGGTGAGGTCCTGTTCGCCTCGGTGCTGACCAATGACTCGACGCGAACGCTGGCCGTCGGATTGCAGGGTTACGCAACGCAGAACGACGTCTATTGGAACCAGATCATGGCGGCTTCGCTGACGGTCAGCGTGCCGGTCGTGATCGCCTTCCTCCTGATGCAGCGCTATCTCGTCACGGGTTTGACCGCCGGCTCGGTAAAATAGTGCCGCTACCGATGCTCGGATCCGCCTGTTCACGCATCTCGCACGACCAGATCCAGAGAGGTCCATGAACAACCGCAATGCCCTGCCCGAAGATTTTCGCTGGGGAGTCGCAACCTCGTCCTACCAGATCGAAGGCAGCGTCGCCGAGGACGGCCGAGGGCCCTCCATCTGGGACGATTTCTGTCGCGTACCCGGAGCGATCGATAACGGCGATACCGGCGACATCGCGTGTGACTCGTACCGTCGCTGGCCGCAGGACCTCGATCTCCTGAAGCAACTGGGCGTCAATTCCTACCGATTCTCCGTAGCGTGGCCGCGAGTGCAGCCCACCGGACAGGGCCCGGTCAACACTGCAGGGCTGGACTACTACGACCGCCTGGTCGATGACCTGCTCGCGGCGGGGATTCACCCCTTCACCACGTTGTACCACTGGGATCTGCCGTCCGCGCTACAGCAGACCGGAGGGTGGGCAGCGCGGGAAACAGCCGCCCTCTTCGCCGACTACAGTGCGCTGGTTGCAGCGCGACTGGGTGACCGGGTCACCGACTGGGCGACGCTGAACGAACCATTCTGTTCCGCCTGGATCGGTCATCTGGAAGGCAGGATGGCGCCTGGGATGAGGGATCTGCGGAGCGCGGTTCACGCCTCGTATCATTTGCTGCTGGGTCATGGTCTCGCGGTACAGGCCGTGCGCGCCGCGGCACCTCGCACTCCCTCGCTTGGAATCGTGCTGAACCTGAATCCGTGTGAGCCGGCAACTGAATCGGCCGCAGATGCCCTCGCCGCCGAGCGAGCGGACGGGCATACCAATCGGTGGTGGCTGGATCCTCTGCACGGACGGGGGTTTCCGACGGACATGGTCGAGCTGTACGGCATCGAGTTACCCACGCGGCCGGAAGATCGCGACACGATCGCGGCTCCGCTGGACTTTCTCGGCGTGAACTACTACTTCCGGATGAAGGTCGCCGCGGACGCAAAGGTCGCCACGCTCGGTTTCAGTCAGGTCCCGGTAGAAGGGGCGCAGACAACCGCGTTGGGGTGGGAGGTTTATCCCCAGGGGCTGGAGGACACTCTGATGCGGCTGACGAAGGAGTACGAAGTCGCCGCGTTGTACGTGACGGAGAACGGCTCGGCTTGGCACGACGAACCGGATGCCAACGGCTACGTCGCCGATCACGAGCGAGCGGCTTACCTGCTCGACCATGTCGACGCGATGGCGAACGCTGCTGCGCAGGGCGCCCCGATGCGCGGCTACTTCGCCTGGGCGCTCATGGACAACTTCGAATGGAACTATGGCTTCTGGCCCCGCTTCGGCCTGGCCTACGTCGACTACCAGACACAGGCACGCACACTCAAGTTGAGCGCTGGCACCTACCGCCAGCTCGTCGCAGAGCATCGGGATAGAGCGAGCACGGAGACCCAACGGACGAAACTCTGAAGCTTGATGTTCTCAAGGACACCGGCGATTTCAGCTGCGGCAACGAGGACGTTGGCGCTCTCGAACCAGCTCTTGGCGAAGGTCTCCGCTTGCGCGCGGACACTGGATCGTAGCGCCGTAACGCGCCGCCCAGTTCAGGCGCTGACGGCCTGGCGCTCCTGCGTCGTGACGGCCTCAGGTTCCTCGGGCACCATCACGCCCAATATCTTGTGGATTGTGAGGAGGTGGACGCAACTGCCCCAGCTGTCGAAATAGTGGCAGGTGCAGCGCCACACTCCGGCATTCAGACTCACATGATGGGTGTCGTTGTCGCCACGGAACGTCAGTGAAAGCTGGTCGATCGAGACCCGATCGAGCTCGCGAGCGTAGCGATTTGCCTTCTCGACCTTGCCGATGAGCGAACTGTGCATGCTCCTGGACCTCCGTCGCCCTGACCCGGGCGCTGTCGAGGCCGCCGTCCGATCCTGCACGATCGACCGGTGATGGCGGTCGCTGGAACGACGATACACCCGCCCGTCTAGGGGGCGCTGGTGCCCTCCCGGCCGAAGTCATCCTCGAGTCGGATCACGTCCTGGAGTTCCGGGGTGGAGACTTCCACAAGCTCTGTCCGGTCGATTGCGTCGAATCGGTGGACCCGTCCCACGGGAACCCGGCGATGGTCGCCCGGACCCAGCTCGCTCGTTACGATCGTGCCGTCAGCGGCCTCCAGGAGGAGGTGCATCCGGCCCGAGATCACCAGGATCGACTCGTCCTTGTGGAGGTCTTCTGGAGCGACAGCCGGCAGCCCGCCTCGATGACGATCAGCTTGCCCACGAGCGATCGGTGTGGGCCCAGATCAGCTCGTGGCCCCATGGTTTGTCGACGCGCTCGCTGGGGTCGGATCCGGACTCGGGTCCGGTCGCGTTCACCTCAGGCTGCACGAACGAGTGCCTCGCCGGCCTTGACCATCGCGTCGCGCACGTCGGCTGAGACCGCCTCGGTGTAGACCCTGACCAGTGGCTCGGTGCCGCTGAACCGGATCAGCATCCAGGAGCCATCGGGGGTGAAGAACTTGAAGCCATCGTTGGTCGTCAGCGCGTCGGTCCGGGCCACCGGCTGACCAGCCAGGTCCTGCGGGGCATTCGCCCGAAGCTCGGCGAGGAGGCGATCCTTGATTGCCGGATACAGGTTCTGGTCCACGTGGACGTCGATCCGGCGATAGTAGGAGGGGCCGGCCAGCTCGTGGAAGGCAGCAATCGCCGACGATACGGGCGCGCGCCCGGCCGCCTTCTCGCGCAGGAACAGGTCGAGCAAGAGCAAGTCGGCGTAGATTCCGTCCCGCTCGGGCAGGTGCATCCCGAAGCCATAGCCGCCGGACTCCTCGGCGCCCATCATCGCGCCGGTCTCAATCATCTTCGGGCCGATGTACTTGAAGCCGACCGACGTCTCGTAGACGGGGATGTCGTAGTGCTTGCCCAACCGGAGGGCCATGGCGGTGTTGTTCACGCTCTCGACAACCGGGTCGCGCCAGCCGCGGTGCTCCGCCAGGTAGTACATCAGCAGGCCGGTCACCTCGAGCTGATGGATGAAGGTGCCCCGCTCGTCGGCAGCCCCGGCCCGGTCGGCGTCGCCGTCGAGGAGCAGGCCGAGGTCGTAGCCGCCCTTGGCCAGGATTCCCAGGGCCTCGTCGACGTTCGGCCGGATCGGCTCCGGGTTGATCCCCCCGAAATATGGGTTCCGCTCGGTGTGGATCTCGTGGACCCGAATCCTTCCGCCGGCCAGCAGGCGCGGCAGCCAGCCCGCCCCCGCGCCGTACATCGGATCCACCAGGACGTGGACGTCGGCTGCCTTGAGGGCGTCGATATCGACGGTCCGCCGGACATACTGCTCGTAGCCCGAATACGGGTCGTACCAGTCAATCAGCCCGGCCGCCTCCGCATCGGCGAAGGGACGCCGCTCGATGGCCATCCCGCCATTCGTGGCGATCGTCGCCTCGAGCACGGCCAGGATCTCGGGACCGGCCGCCGAGCCGGTCGGCGCCTTTACCTTGAACCCGTTGTCCGTCCAGGGGTTGTGGCTGGCGGTGATCACGATGCCGGCCGCCGCACTTCGCTCGACGACTTCGTAGGACGACATCTGGGTTGGCACGGCGTGGCGGGCGAAGGCGACCGGGATGTCCTGGGCCAGCAGCACCTCGGCGGCCGTGGCCGCGAAGTGTTCCGATGCGAAGCGCCGGTCGTAGGCGATCACCACGCCTTTCGCCTGCTCACCGCGGTTGACGACGTAGCGGGCCACGCCGTCTGCGCAGCGTCGGACGCTCTCGAAGGTGAACTCGTCGCCGACGCGGGCGCGCCAGCCATCCGTACCGAAAACGATCTGCGTCGGCTGGGGGACCTGGCTGATCGTGGTCACGAATGGGCCTCCGGGGTTGAGCAACGATCGAGGAGCCTGTCGATCCGAGGCCGGAACGCCCGTGCCCGACGCAGCACGGCGACCGGTCCGTTCGACCCGGTCATCGTAGCGTCCAGGCCGGTGGCCGCGGTCAACCTTCCCGCATCTGAGCGCCACACCACGAGGTCGTCGGCCGCCGCATCGAAGGCCTCGCCAGGCGGGGCGATGGTCGCCTCGATGCCCGGCATTCCGAGTTCGGCGAGCAAGGACGTCCAGCCGCCCAGGTCGTTCCAGCCGACATCCATCGAGCCCATCACCACTTGTCCCGCCGCCGCGGCGGGCTCCATGACCGCGTAGTCGATCGAGATGGATCGAAGCTCGGGATAGACCCTGCTGAGCGAGCCCGTTCGGAACCCGTCGGCGAGGGGGCCCAGGAGATCAGGCGCGAATCGCTCCAGCGCCTCTCGGATCGCCCGCCGGCGCCACATGAACATTCCGGCGTTCCAGGCGACTCCGGGTTGGGTCAGGAGGTCGTCCGCGTCCTCGCGGGTCGGCTTCTCCTGGAATGCCCGAAGGACGTAGGCGTCGAGGTGCAGGCTGTCGTCACCTTTTGTCGGCCCCTGCGCCCGGGCAAGGTCTGGGATGAGGTAGCCATATTCGGTGGCGGGACGGGTCGTCTGGACGCCAAGGGTTACCAACGGTCCGGCGAGGTCGAATGATCCCAGGGCCAACTCCCGTTCGGCATCGCCAAGCACCCCCCGAAACACGCCGGGCTTCTTGATCGTCTGGTCGGCCGGCAGGACGAGCATCACCTCGTCGTCGGATCGCTGAATGGCCACCGTTGCCAGGGCGATCGCCGCGGCGGTGTTGCGCCCTTGTGGCTCGGACACGACCGTCGCCAACGGCAGCTGGGCACGGACGAGATCCGCGTAGCGCTGATCAGTCACGACGAAGATCGAGCCCGGTTCGACCAGCCCGATCAGTCGGTCGGCACTGAGCTGGAGCAACGTCCGTCCGCCGAGCAGCGGCAGGAATGGCTTGGGGCGCTCGGGCGACGAAAGCGGCCAGAGCCGGGTACCGCCGCCGCCGGCCATGATGACGGCGTACATTGACCCGTTCAGATCGCCTCTGCGACGGGCTCAGGCAGGGGGATGCCGGCGTCGCCCGCCAGGGCGGCCGCTCGGTCGGTCCGCTCCCAGGGCAGGTCCAGGTCCGGCCGGCCGAAGTGGCCATAGGCGGCGGTCTGGCGGTAGATCGGGCGGCGCAGGTCGAGGGCCTTGATGATGGCAGCGGGCCGCAGGTCAAAATGCTGCTCGATCAGCTGCTGGATCCGCTCGTCCGGGATCCGCCCGGTGCCGAATGATTCGACCGAGATGCTGATCGGCCGGGCGATCCCGATCCCGTAGGCCAGCTCGATCTCGAAACGATCGGCCAGGCCGGCGGCGACGACGTTCTTGGCCACCCAGCGGGCGGCATAGCCGGCCGATCGGTCGACCTTCGTCGGGTCCTTGCCGCTGAAGGCGCCCCCACCGTGGCGGGCCATCCCGCCATACGTGTCGACGATGATCTTGCGGCCGGTCAGGCCGGCGTCGCCCATCGGGCCGCCGGTCACGAAGCGCCCTGTCGGGTTGATGTGCATGACCGGGTCGAGAGCGCGCAGGTCACGGGGCAGGCTCGGCAGGATCACGGCCTCGGCGACATCGTCGGCGATCTGCTGGATGGTCACGTTCGGATCGTGCTGGGTGCTGACCACGACCGTCTTGACCCGGCGCGGCACGCCGTGCTCGTACTCGAGGGTGACCTGCGTCTTGCCGTCCGGCCGGAGGTACGGCAGCTGGCCGGTCTTGCGCAGCTCGGCCAGGCGACGGGCCATCCGGTGGGCGAGAGCGATCGGCAGGGGCATCAGCTCGGGCGTCTCGCGGCAGGCGAACCCGAACATCATCCCCTGGTCACCGGCGCCGAGCTCGTGGCCGGACGCACCGGCCGCGCGGTCCTCGAGGGTGGCATCGACGCCCATCGCAATGTCCGGCGACTGTTCCTTGATGCTGACGAGCACGCCGCAGGTCTGATAATCGAAGCCATAGTCGGCGCGGGTGTAGCCGATGTCGCGGACGGTCTCCCGGACGATCGACTGAAAATCGGCGTAGGTCGTGGTAGTGATCTCGCCGAGCACGACGACCAGGCCGGTGGTCGTGGCTGTCTCACAGGCCACCCGTGCGTCTGGATCCTCGCGGATGATCGCATCGAGGATTGCGTCGCTGATCTGGTCACACATCTTGTCGGGATGCCCTTCGGTCACCGACTCGGACGTGAACAGGTACTCGGCCGCGTCGAGGATTGTCGTCATGGAGCTCCCTTTGTGCTCCGGCAGGGTAGCACGGGGCCCGTCATCGACAGGCCTGCGGGTTCTCCCCACAGGCCGTCCGGCCAGTCACTCCGCCTCGAGCACGAAGAGCTGCGCCCAGTAATCGCCGTGGGTCGACGTTTCGTGCCGGTCCACGTCGAGGAACAGCCCGATCTGGGTGAGCTCGTCACCGCCGCGCACGACCGCGTTGTCATGCTCGATCGAATCGGCCCGAGCCGGCCACAGGGTCACCCGGTAGCGGGCCGCGGGATCGAGCTCGCGCAGACGCAGCCGGTTCACGCCCGGATTCGGCCGGTTCAGGGTCCGGTAGAAGCCCACGATTGCCCGGCGACGGTCGTCGGAGACCGTCATCCAGGCTGTCTCGTTGCCGTCATCCTCGAAGGGGCTGCGCAAGCGCACGAAGCGGCCCCGCTGAAACAACGCGCGGTGGTCCTTGTAAAAGCTCACCTGGTCGAGGACGTCGGCCCGCTCGGCGGGCGACAGGCTCGTTGCATCGAGCTCGTACCCGAAAACCCCGAAGAAGGCGACCGCAGCCCGCATCGCGATCGGTGTCAACCGGCCCGTCTGGTGGTTCGGCACCGCCGAGACATGGGCGCCCATCGAGCTCAAGGGGTAGATCAGCGAGGCGCCCCACTGGATCCGCAGCCGCTCGACCGCGTCGGTATCGTCACTCGTCCAGGCCTGCGGCGCGAAGGCCAGGAGGCCTGGGTCGAAGCGCCCGCCGCCACCGGCGCAGGACTCGAACAGGATCTCGGGAAACGCCGCGGTGAGCCGGGCGTAGAGGTCGTAGACGCCCAGGATGTAGCGGTGGAAGAACTCGCCCTGACGATGGGCCGGTAAGCCCAGGCTGGCGGGCTCGGTGATGTTCCGGTTCATGTCCCATTTGACATACGAGATCGGCGCGCTGGCCAGCAGCTCGGACAGGACCGTGAACAAGTGGTCGACGATCTCCGGTCGGGACAGATCGAGCACCAGCTGTTGACGGCTCTCCGTCCTGGGCCGACCGACGATCCCGATCGCCCAGTCCGGGTGGGCGGCGAACAGCTGGCTGCGCTCGCTGATCATCTCGGGTTCGATCCACAGCCCGAAGCGCAGGCCGAGCGCCTCGATCCGCCGAGCCAGACCGTCGATCCCGTGGGGCAGCTTGCGCCGGTCGACGACCCAGTCCCCGAGCGAGCTCGTGTCATCGTCACGGGCGCCGAACCAGCCGTCGTCGAGGACAAACAGCTCGATCCCGAGGTCGCGGGCGACGCTGGCGATATCGACCAGCTTCGTCTCATCGAAGTCGAAGTACGTCCCTTCCCAGTTGTTGATCAGGACCGGCCGCGGCCGATCGCGCCAGGTTCCCCGGGCCAGGCGCTCGCGGTATAGAGCGTGGTAGGCGGCGCTCAGGCCATCCAGGCCCGCGCTGGAGTAGGCGAGGACCGCCTCCGGGGTGGCGAACTCCTCGCCCGGTTCAAGAATCCAAGCGAAGCCCTCGGGGTTGATCCCGAGTCGAACCCGGGTCGTGGCGAAGGGGCCCACCTCGGCTTCGGCTAGGAAGTTACCCGAGTAGACGAGGCTGAGCCCATACGCCTCGCCGGCGGTCTCGGTCGTCGTGGCCCGGCGCAGGATGAGTGATGGGTCATGCTCATGGCCCGAGGCCCCCCGGAGGCTGGCGGTCGACTGCCGGCCGGGTGCCAATCGCCGGTCGGTCATGTGCCGCTCGCGGGCCCAGGCGCCGCTCAGCTGGACCAGCATCCAATCATCGTCGGGCAGGTCGAGCGAAGCGCTCATTGCCGTCGTGACTCGGAGGCGCGACGCGCCCCCGTTCCGGATCCGGACGTGGCGGGCAACGATCGGGTGGTCGCGGAAGATCGTATACGAGAGCGTGACCTCGGTTCCGCTGGGGCGGTCAACGAGTTCGATCTCGACGCTCGTCGCCTCGTCGTCGGACTCGAGGTAGGTCGACGGCAGGCCGGGGATCGCCGCCTTGCCCGGAACGATCCGATGGCTGACGTACCCGAGATGGACCACGTTCGAGCCGTCCGCCTGCTCGATCGTGAGGGCGGGCATCCGGTAGTCACCGCCGCCGGCGGTCGGGTATTCGAGGGCGATCGGATCGTCCAGCCGGTTCATGAAGCCCGGAAAGCCGGCCCGCCCAAGATGGCGGTACGACCGACCCTCGGTCAGCGCCGCACCGAAGTGGAGCTGCCCGATTGAACCGTCCTCGAGGATCCTGACGAGGTAGCTGACCCGGTCGTTGCGGAGGTGCAATTGGCGCGACGCCGGATGCCATTCGATGCCCATCGTCAGCGCCCGCCGAGCGGCTCGATCGTCCACGCCCAGCGGTAGGTGCCCGGGCCAACAACGTACTCAGGCAGCGTATCCGGACCGCAGCTGGCCGTGCCCAGCCCGCGATGCGCCGTGTCGAGATGGACGACCGTACCGGCCGCCGGCGTGAGCTCGACGTCGTGCGGCGCTGCGTCGAGGTCCAGCGCCCGGAAGTGGGTCGCGGAGACCTGGCTCGGAGCGTCGAAGGCGAGTCGCAGGCCGCGACCCTGATCGTCGCGCAGCTCGACCCAGCGGACGTCGGCATGACCGCCGTTTTCCTGTGGCCGGACGTAGCGGACTGCCTGGCCTTCGACGGTGCCTTGCCAGCGGCCGAACAGGCCGCCCCGCTTGCGGTCCGGGTACGTCTCGTGTGGCCCACGGCCGAACCATTCGACCTGCTCCAGCCCGGCGATGGTTTCCAGGACCGTGCCCACACGGGCGAGGTCGGTCAGCGCGGCTGGGACCTCGACCCGCTCTTCGACCCGGACTCCCCCGCCGGCCAGCGGGCTGAAGCGCTGCTCATGGCTGATGGCGATCCCGGCCGCGCCGCGGTGCGTGCTCCGGACGATCGTCGCCGGCCCGTCCGGCTCGATCGAATCGAGCGAGCGCTCGAGCCGATCCAGGCCCCATCCGGTCCATGCCTCGGCCATCCCGCCGATCCGGTCGTTGTCGGTCGGGGCCCGCCACAAGCTGAGCACCGGGGCAGCCGCAATGAGCGGATGGACGAGCCGACCGTCCGAGTCGAGATCAACCGACAAAGCAGGGCCAGCGGTCGACGCGGCCGGTCGCGTCACGACGGGGCTCGGGCGCGCGCCGAGGGCGAGTTGGACGGCAGCCACTTCGAAGCCGGCCGGCGCCCAGGCTAGGTCGACCGGCGTCTGAAATCGGAGCGTGAGCCAGGCTTCCCGGTTGGCAAGGTGGTCACGGCCCGGCCAGCCCGGCAGGCTGACGACACCGCTCGAGCCCGGCCCGAGGGCTGGCAACGTGAGCTCGCCCGAGGCGAGCACGGCCGTCTCGCTGGCCAGTTGCCAGGTACACGCCAGCCAGCCCAGGTCGCGGACGTATTGGCGGTTCGTCAGGCTGATCCGTCCTGCCGCGAGGTCCGCCTCGGAGGCCGAGATCCGGACCGGCGAGGCGAGGTGGCGGTGCTCCCACAGGGCCGGCTTCGGGGCGCGATCGGGGAAGACGAGGCCGTCGAGGCAGAAGTTGCCGTCGTTCGGAATGTCGCCGAAGTCCCCGCCGTAGGCCCACCGCTTCGTCCCGTCGGGCAGCGCCTGGACCAGGCCGTGGTCCCACCACTCCCAGATAAACCCGCCCTGCAGCCCGGGCGTCGACTCGATTGCGTCCCAGTACTCGGCCAGCGTTCCGTTGCTGTTGCCCATCGCATGGGAGTACTCGGACATGATCAGCGGGTGGAGCTGGGTCCCGTTTGTCGCGTGGGCCACGATCCCTTCGATCGGCGGGTACATCGGGCAGGTGACGTCGCTGACCGTCTGCTTCGACCACCACTCGAAGCGGACCGCCCCCTCGTAGTGGAGCGGCCGGCTGGGGTCGTAGCGACGCAGCCAGCCGGCGGCCGCATCGTGGTTGGCGCCGTAACCCGACTCGTTGCCGAGCGACCAGAGGATGATCGAGGGATGGTTCTTGTCCCGGATCGCCATCCGGGAGACGCGCGAGACCCACGCCCCGAGGTAGCCCGGGTCCTCGCACAGCGAGGCCCAGAAGGCGTGCGACTCGATGTCGGCCTCGCTGATCACGTACAGGCCGAGCTCGTCACACAGCTCGACGAGGGCCGGGTCGTTGGGGTAGTGCGAGGTGCGCACGGCGTTGAAGCCGAACTGCTTCATCTGGACCAGGTCGGCCCGGGACGAGGCACGGCTCACCGTTCTCCCGGTGAACTGGTCGAAGTCGTGCCGGTTCACCCCACGCAGCAGGACTGCCTGGCCATTGAGGAGCAGCTCGAGGCCGCGCACCTCGACTCGCCGGAAGCCGATCTGCAGCCGCGCCTCCTCGATGACCTCGCCGTCGGGCGCGCGCAGGACAACTGTCAACGGGTACAACGACGGGACCTCGGCCGACCACGGCCGGATGTCGGGCAGCTCCATTCGCCAGGTGACCAGGCCATCGAGCGGGCGGGCGAGTCGTCGTTCAAGCGCCGGCCATTCGACCTTCAGCTCGTGCTCAGTCATCTGCCCGCCGTAGGCGTGGCGGGCAATCACGTTGCGTTGGGCCAGGTTGGTGCCGTCCGGTCCATGGTCACTGACCAGCGCCTCGGCTCGGACCGTGGCGCCCTGGTCGACCGGCTCGCCGACGGTCGTTTCGACCGTCCAGCCCGGCTCGGGCTCGACCCCGACGAAGCCAACTTCGGCCCGGAACTCGAGCGTCCCGGTTCGGAGATCCTCGGCGAGCCCGCCGATTGCCCGGATCTCGGCCAGGTGGACCCGGCCCGTGGCGTACAGGAAGACCGAGCGGGTGACGCCGCCGTGCCACCACTGATCCTGATCCTCGATGTACGTTGCGTCGGACCACTTGATCACGCGCAGCCGAATCGTATTCGTCCCGGTCGTAACGAGCGCGGTGAGGTCGAACTCCGCGGCAAGGTGGGAGTCCTTGCTCAGGCCGACCTCGCGGCCATTGACGTGGACGACGAGGAGGCTCTCGGCCGCACCCACCTGGAGCACGATCCGACGACCGACCCACGCCTGCGGCAGCTCGAATGTCCGTTCGTAGATGCCGGTCGGGTTCGCTTCGGGGACGTTCGGCGGGGTGCCCGCAAAGGGCATCTGGACGTTCGTGTAGTGGGGCTTATCGAACGTGTCCTGCATCGTCCAGGCGCCGGGGACGGTGATCTCGCGCCATCGTCCGCTCGGCTCGCCATCCGCCCGCTCGAGGAGCTCGAACTGCCAGGTCCCATCGAGCTCGAGTCGATCACCGTGGGGCACCGAGTGCATCGGCAGGCGATGCAGGCTGATCAGCTCGGGGTTCTCCCAGAGGACGGCTGGCACGAATGAATCACCTCGCGGTCGGGCGTGCGAACAGGGCCACACCAAAGAAGCCAACCGTAGGCCAACGGTAGCCGAAATCGAGGTCACGATCCTGCGCACGACGAGCGCTGAGCGACTAGGCTCGGGCGATGGAATCCCGCCACCGAGGAGGGGCATGATCGACGAACCTGACGTCCGGCCGACCACGCCGGCCGAGGCCGCCGACGTCCGGGCGATGCATGCCGCGAACGGGGCCGCCTGGGACGAGGCCGCGGAACGCTACGAGGGCTGGCTGGCCGAAGCGATCGAGCTGATCCGGGCCGGCGGCAGCAACCTCTTCGAGGAGGAGGAGGCCCTTCTCGGCGATCTCCGCGGCCGTTGCCACCGGGCGATCCACCTGCAATGTGCTGGCGGCCGCGACAGCCTCTCGCTGTGGCGCCTCGGCGCGCACGAGGTCATCGGGATCGACCTGAGCGCCCGGATGATCGACCTGGCCGAGCGGCTGACCGCCGCGACCGGGGCCCCGGCTCGCTGGATCCAGGCGGATGTCCTCGATACGCCGGTTGACCTCGACGGCACGGCCGACCTCGTCTACACCGGCCGGGGCTCGCTGCTCTGGCTGCAGGACCTCGACGCCTGGGCGGCCGTGGTCAGCCGGCTGCTCGTGCCAGGTGGCCGGCTCGTCCTGTTCGAGGGCCATCCGTTCGAGTGGCTGGTCGACGGCGACGCGGACGGCCACTGGGCGCTGACCGACTACGACTACTTCGCTGGTCCGGAGGCGTCGCGCGGCTGGTCGCCCGGCTTTATCGACCACCTCTCGATCCCCGACGCCGAGCAGCACTGGAAGTTCTCCCGCGCCTGGACCCTCGGCGAGGTCGTCACCGCCGTGGCCGGCGCGGGCCTCCGGATCGAGCGCCTGGTCGAGTCGCCTCGCGACTGGTGGAGCGGCCACGGCGACATCCTGGCCGATGAGCGTGGACGCCTGCCCCTCTCTTTCGGCTTGGTCGCGACGCGCCCATAGGCATCTGATTCCAGGATGATCGGCCACCGTGTGGGTCGGCGTGCTGCCGGCTGAAGCGTGCTGCCGCCGACGCTCAGGTGCCGTGCTGCCAGGCAGCCATGTAGGCGACCTGCTCGGGGGTCATTGGGTCGAGGGTGATCCCGAGGGCGGCAAGCTTGAGCCGGGCGACCTCGGCGTCGATCGCCTCGGGCACGATGTAGACGCTCGGCTTGAGCTCGGCATGGTGCTGGGCCACGTACTCGGCGCACAGGGCCTGGTTGGCGAAGCTCATGTCCATCACGGCCGCCGGGTGGCCCTCGGCCGCACCCAAGTTGACCAACCGGCCTTCCGCAATGAGATTGACCCGCTTGCCGCCCAGATCGAATTCCTGGACGTTGTCGCGGACCTCGCGCACGTGGCCCTCGGCCATCTCGCGCAGGGCAGCCAGGTCAAGCTCGGCGTCGAAGTGGCCCGAATTGGCCATGATCGCGCCTTCGCGCATCGCTGCAAAATGCTCGCGCCGGAATACGTTGACGTTGCCCGTTGCCGTGACGAACAGCTGGCCCCACGGCGCGGCCTGGGCCGCCGTCATCACCTGGAAGCCGTCCATCAATGCCTCGAGCGCCCGGATCGGATCCACCTCGACCACCGCCACATGGGCGCCGTGGCCGGCCATCCGGGCCGAGATGCCCTTGCCCACCCAGCCATAGCCGGCGACCACGACCTGGCGGCCGGCGATCAGGATGTTGGTGGCCCGGAGGATCCCGTCGAGGGTCGACTGGCCGGTCCCGTAGCGGTTGTCGAAGAGGTGCTTCGTCAGGGCTTCATTGACTGCCACGACCGGAAAGCGGAGGGCGTCAGCGGTGGCCATCGCCTTGAGCCGGATCACCCCGGTCGTCGTCTCCTCGGTCCCGGCCAGGACCTCGGCGAGCTGCTCGGGCCGATGCTCGTGGAGAAGCCCAACGAGGTCACCGCCATCGTCCATCGTGATCTGGGGGTGGGTGTCGGCGACTGCATTGAGGTGGGCGTAATACGTGGCCTTGTCTTCGCCGCGGCGGGCAAAACAACTGATTCCGTAGGCGGCGACGAGCGCCGCAGCGACATCATCCTTGGTCGAGAGCGGATTGGAGGCCGCCAGGATGACCTGCGCGCCGCCGGCCTTGAGCGCCAGCATCAGGTTTGCCGTCTCGGTCGTGACGTGGAGGCAGGCGCCGACGCGCAGGCCCTCGAGTGGACGCTCACGCTGGAAGCGTTCGCTGATCAGGCGCAGGACAGGCATCTCGCGGGCCGCCCACTCGATCCGGCGGACGCCTTCATCGGCCAGGCCGAGATCGACCACGTCGTGGTCCGGCAACTTGGTGGCAGGGACGGTCATTGGGGG
The DNA here is from genome assembly GCA_003152165.1 of Chloroflexota bacterium. Taxonomy (GTDB): domain Bacteria; phylum Chloroflexota; class Limnocylindria; order Limnocylindrales; family CSP1-4; genus Palsa-1033. The sequence continues at coordinate 63,113 of PLZO01000081.1, read as the reverse complement.
TGGGCCTCCTTGCGGGGTGACAGGAAGCGCCGGAGCGGGCCGGGCAGGCCGGGCCAGGGCGCCCCGACCCGGTGGACGAGGCGCTCCTCGAAGCGGATGTGCTCCTGGTAGCCGAGCCGCCGATACGCTTGCAACGCGGGCGGATTGTCGGCCCGCACATTGAGCACGACCTGGTCGCAGAAGCGGAGCAGCTCGGCGGTGACTGCCCCGGTGGTTGCGGTAGCGTAGCCGCGGCCACGGTAGTCGAGCTGGGTCAAAACGTTACCCACTACGGCCAGCCGGGCCGTCGCGCTGATCACATGGGTCCCCGCAGCCGCCACCAGCCGGCCGTTGATCCGGACGCCGAAGTAGACGCCGGCGGCGATCGCACTCGAGCCGAGCCACGAGACAAACCCAAGCTGGTAGAGCCGGTTCAGTTCGCCGACCTCGATCGGCAGGAGCCGCCGGGTTTCGGCTGGGTAGGGCCGGAACGTGGAGCGGTCCACCCACATCCGGACCATCTGCGGCCCGGGGTCCACCCGGTAGCTGCCCTCGACGGCCGACAGGGCCGACGGCAAGGCCGCCACGTAGGCAGCTCGCGGCTTGACCAGGTCGCGCAGGGCTGCCTCGATCCCATCATTCCGGCCCATCACGAAGAGTGGCTGCGGCGACAGGCCGGCGTACTCAAGGGCAACGGCAACGAGCTCCGTTCCCGCGAAAGCGCCACCCCAGCGAGTCCGGCTGAACTCCCGGTCGTCGAGATCGCAGACGGCATACGCGGCAAAGAGGCGATCCTGCTCGAGGAACTGGCGCAGCAGAACCCGGTCGGTCGTGGTCCGGGCGACCAGCCCGGCCTCGCGCCGGGGCACAACGATGCTGGCCATCAGCCGACGACCTCCGCTGCGGGCACGGGGCCGGCCTCGCCCGCGGCCGGCTGGCGGCCGCGATCCGCGAACTGGGCCAGATGGGCGGCCGCCTCGTGCTCGGCCTTCGCAGCAACGGCCGCCGCCAGGGTTGAGCCGAACGGTGCCCGAAGCACACCTTCCTCGGTCACGATCGCGGTGATCAGCTCGGCCGGCGTGACGTCAAAGGCGGGGTTCCAGGCCTTCCCGAAGCGTGGTGCGATGCGGATCTGGCTGATCTGGAAGATCTCATCCTCCGAGCGCAACTCAATCGGGATCGTCGAGCCTTCGAGAGTCGCCAGGTCGACCGAGCTGAGTGGCGCACACACGTAGAACGGTACAAGGTGGCGAGCGGCCAGGACGGCCAGTGGATAGGTCCCGATCTTGTTGGCCGTGTCGCCGTTGGCAGCGATCCGGTCGGCGCCGACGAGCACGGCGTCTATCCGGCCCGAGGCCAGCAGCGAGCCGGCCGCACTGTCGGCGATCAGGGTGTAGGGCACGCCGGCCTGGACGAGCTCCCACGCCGTGAGCCGGGCGCCCTGGAGATACGGCCGCGTCTCGTCGACGAAGATCTCGAGCCGGCGGTTGGCCGACCAGGCCGCCTGGACGACGCCGAGGGCGGTACCGAACTGGCCACAGGCAAGCGGTCCCGTGTTGCAGTGGGTCAGTAACCGGAGTTCCCGGTCGGGAGCTGCGGGCAGCACCGCCAGACCGTGTCCGGCCAGCAGGCCGTGGTCCCGGGTTGCCTCGGCACAGATCGCGTCGGCCTCGCCTCGGAGGACATTCGCAACCACCTCGCCGTCCTCGGCCAGGTCACCCAGCCGCTCGAATCGGGCCAGCATTCGATCCACAGCCCAGGCGATGTTGACGGCCGTGGGCCGGCTCTGGCGGAGGGCGGTCGCAGCACCCCGGAGCAGGGCGCGGCGCTCCGACGGCGGCCGGCTCCGCGAATGTCCGGCGGTCAGGGCCAGGCCGTAGGCGGCCGCCTGGCCCAGCGCGGGCGCACCCCGAACCACCATCTCCTTGATGGCGATCGCGACTTCGCCGCCATCAGCACACGGGTATTCGACCAGCGCTCCGGGCAGCTTGCGCTGGTCGATGAAGACAATCCGATCCTCGTCCATCCGGAACGCCGTTCGGAAGCCACGCGATTCGCCGAGCGCCGGATTGGCCTGGGGTGCGCTGGGGCCGGGCAAACCCGTCCCGCCGGCGGGAGCGGGCGTCGCCGCGATCATCGGATTGACCGGCGGCATGGGCTCGTTGAGGCCAAACGCAGACTCCGGGTTGAGCAGGGCGCCAGCGGCATCGGAGGCCGCCCGCTGCAGCGCCCCGGCCGCGCCGGCGGCCTGAGCTGCCGAGTGAATCACCTCGGCTGCAAACTGGCGGAAGAAGCGCCGCCGGCCGAGGTCCACTTCGGCGGGCGGGTTCGAGCCTGGGGCGTCCGGGGCGGCCGCGGGCGGACTGGCCGGGGCGGCCTGCCCGGCTGGCGATTCGTCGTTGGTCGCGTCGCTCACCGCTTACGGCTCAGTAGCGGACGACGCTCTCGACCCGGAGGCCCTGCAGCCGCTCGCGTCCCTTGAGAGACTCGAGCTCGACCAGGAATCCCAGGCCAACGACCTCGCCGTGTAGCCGCTCAACCAGGTCGATCGTGCCGCGGACCGTCCCGCCGGTGGCCAGCAGGTCGTCGACGACGAGGACGCGCTGGCCCGGCTGGATCGCGTCGCGATGGATCTGCAGGGTATTCGAGCCGTACTCCAGGGCGTATTCGACGGTGATCGTCTCGGCCGGCAGCTTGCCCAGCTTGCGCACTGGTACCAGGCCCGCATTCAGCAGGTAAGCCATCGAGGCGCTGAAGATGAAGCCGCGCGACTCNNACAGGATGCCTGGCTTGGGGAAGTCCGGAATCTCGCGAATCCTGGCGCGGAGTTCCTCGGCGGACATTTCGGCTTGGGGCCTCCGATGAGGTGGCTGGCTCGATCGCACGGGTGCGCCTGCGGCGGTTGCAGTCTACCGCGCCTCCAGCGCCACGCGGGCTCGTGTTGTGATGCCGCCCAGCCGGCCTGACAGGCCGAGGCCCACCAACCCGATCAGCGCCCCGACCGCAAAGGCGCCGGCGAGCCCGACCCAGGCCGGTTCACCACCCCGGGCGGCGACTGCGATCACGGCGCCGGCCACGCCGGTTCCGAGGGCAGTGCCCAGGACGTCACTGAGCTGGAGCGCCGCCGTCGCTGCTCCCTGGCCATCGAGCGGCGCATCGGCGAGGACGATCAGGGCCAGTGGCGCGTAGCTCAACCCCATGCCCAGGCCGGCGATCGCCCAGGCGAGCGAGGCGAAGATCACCGGCACGCTGGGCGACAGGACCAGGGCCAGGACGGCAATGCCGAGCAGGACGAACGAAAAGCCAGCGGCAACGAACCGGCGCGGTCCCAGCGTGGCGATGTAGCGGGCCTGGATCCAGGCACCGACCGTCCAGGTCAGGGTCGCCGCGGTCAGCGCAATCCCGGCCGCCGTAGCGTCAATCCCACGCCAGCCGATCAGAGCCAGGGGCACGTAGGCGTCGACGCTGAAGAAGGCGAAGGTCAATAGCCCTCGGATCAGCACCGCGGCGGGCAGGCCCGCTCGAGCCCGGAGCGTCCCTGGCGGAGTGAGCCCCCGGTACGCCGGCACCCCGACGGTGATCCCTAGCCCAACCAGAGCGAGACCAGGGAGGAGCGTCAGGCTGGTCAGCCCCACGACGAGCAATGCAGCGCCGACGGTCAGCAACAGGGCCCGGGGCAGGCGTTCCCGGGCGGTCGCCCCGGCCGACTTGGCTACGACCGCTCCGGGCACGACCCGGGCGATCGCAGGGATCGTCAGGAGTGCGGCGAATCCCACCAGGGGCAGGAGCCCGAGGAACACGAGCCGCCAGCTGGCATGTTCGGCGATCAGGCCGCTGATCGCCGGGCCGATGATCCCGGGCACGACCCAGGCCGTCGAGAGGACTGCGAACATCCGGGGTCGGAGGGCCGTTGGCAGGGCCCGGCCGATCGCGACGTAGGCCACCGGGGTGATCCCGCCGGCACCGAAGCCCTGCAGCAGTCGGGCTCCAACGAGGACCGCCATCGACGGGGCCAGCCCGCCGATCAACAGGCCCACGGCGAACAGGCCGAGGCCGATCATCAACGGACGGACCAGGCCGCCCCGGTCGATCAGCCCGCCCAGGATGACGATCCCGACCAGGTCGCCCAGGAAGAATACGCTGAAGACCCATCCGTACAGCTCGATCCCGCCGAGCTCGCGGGCGACGATCGGCATCGCTGTTGCGACCGCCAGGGACTCGAAGGCGACGAGGGTCACGGTCAGGACGAGGCCGATTGAGAGGACCCGCCGACCCGCCGAGAACAGGCCGCCGTCCGCCGCCACGGGGGACCCGTCAGACATCGTCGCCGGCAGGGTTGACCTCGGAGAGGCGGGCAACGACGGCCTGGGTCAGCCCCCAGCTCAGGCCGGGGTCACGGGGCAGGCGGATCCGGACCTGGTTGCTGGCGAACGTCACGTCACCCGGAGGCACTCCGGGCAGGCCCAGGCCCGCCGCCCGCAGGCTGCTCCCGGCCGTTCCCAGGAGGCGCATCGCGGTCACCCGACTCAGGGTGCCGAACCGGACGACGAGCTGGCCGTCTTCGCGCGAGATCGAGGCAATCCCGGCGGCCTCAGCCGCGAGTCGCAACTCAACCACCTCGACCAGTCGCTCGACCGGCCGAGGCAGGGGACCGAATCGATCGGCCGCTTCCCGGCGGAAGGCGCCCAGGTCGTCGGCGTTGCGGGCTCGGGCCAGCCGTCGGTATAGCTCGAGCTTCTGGGCCTCGTCGGACACATAGTCGTCGGGGAGGTAGGCCTCGATTGGCAGGTCGAGGACCGCCTGGGTCGGCGGCAGGTTCGGCTCACGCCGCTCGCGCCGGGCCTTGACCTCCTCGACCGCGTCGGCGAGGAGCCGGCTGTACAGGTCGAAGCCGACGGCGGCCATGTGGCCCGACTGCTCGCCGCCCAGGATATTGCCGGCGCCCCGGATCTCGAGATCGGACAGCGCGATCTGGAAGCCGGCACCCAGCTCCGAGGCGTTGAAGATCGCCTGGAGGCGCTTGCGGGCCTCGTCCGAGAGGCGCTCGCGCCGTCGATACAGCAGATAGGCGAACGCTCGCCGGCTCGATCGGCCCACCCGGCCGCGGAGTTGGTACAGCTGGGCCAGCCCGAGGGTGTCGGCCCGATCGATGAGGATCGTGTTGGCGTTCGGAATATCGAGGCCCGACTCGATGATCGTGGTGCACACGAGGACGTCGGCCGCTCCCCCGGCAAAGGTGATCATCACCCGCTCCAGGCTGCCTTCGGGCATCTGGCCGTGACCAACCACGATCCGGGCGTCGGGCAGCATCCCGCGCAGCTGCTGCGCCTGGGCCTCGATCGTCTCGACCCGGTTGTGGACGTAGAAGACCTGGCCGCCCCGGTCGAGCTCACGCTCGATCGCGTCACGGACCAGGCCGGCGCTGGCCTCGGCGACCCGGGTCTGGATCGGCAGGCGATCCTCCGGCGGCGTCTCGATCACGCTGAGGTCGCGCACCCCGGCCAGAGCCAGGTTGAGCGTGCGCGGGATCGGTGTCGCCGACAGGGTCAGGACGTCGACCTCGCGCCGCAACCGCTTCAGGCGCTCCTTGGCCGCGACCCCGAAGCGCTGCTCCTCGTCGACCACGACCAGGCCCAGGTCGCGGAAGCGGACGTCGCGCGAGAGCAGCCGATGCGTGCCGATGACCAGGTCGACCGAGCCGTTGGCCAGGCCGGCGATCGTGTCGGCCTGTTCCCGTGGGGCAACGAACCGGCTGAGCAGTCGAACCGTGAGCGGGAACGCCGCGAAGCGCTGCGAGAACGTCGCGTCGTGCTGGGCGGCGAGGACGGTGGTCGGGACGAGGACGGCCACCTGGCGACCATCCTGGATCGCCTTGAACGCGGCCCGGATCGCCACCTCCGTCTTGCCGTAGCCAACGTCGCCCACGACCAGTCGATCCATCGGCCGGCGCGACTCCATGTCGGCCTTCGTCTCGGCGATCGCCCGGAGCTGGTCGACAGTCTCCTCGTATTGGAAGCTCGCTTCCATCTCGCCCTGCCAGGGCGTGTCAAGCGCGAACGCATGGCCTTCCGCCCCAGCCCTGGTCGCGTACAGCTCGAGAAGCTCCTCCGCCAGATCGTCGACGGCCTTCTTCACCCGCTGTTTCGTGCGCAGCCAATCGGTACCGCCCAGCCGGCTGAGGGTGGGGTGCTCGCCACCGGAATACCGACTGACCCGGGCGATCTGCTCGACCGGGACATAAATCCGGTCGCCCCCGGCGAAGCTCAGCTCGAGGTAGTCGCGCTCCTCGCCCGAGCCGCCACGGCGGAGCATCTGCTCGTAGCGCGCGACGCCGTGGTCGATGTGAACCACCAGGTCGCCGGTCTTGAGCCGCTCCAGGATGTCCCTCGGCACGACCCGCCGAAGCGCCTTTGGTCGTCGGACGCGAACCGAGCCAAACAGCTCACGGTCGGTGATCACGACCAGTCCATCGGGCCCGCCGCTGAATCCACCGTTCAGGCTGCGCTCGATCAGGGCTACTGCGCCCGGTGGCGGAGCAGCCGTCAGGCGGCTCGTCACGCCGGTCGGCCGGCCCGCCTCGGCCAGCAGCTCGGCGAGGCGCGGCGCCTGGTCCGAGGCAAGGACGATCCGCGCTCCGTTCGCACGCCACGCGTCGAGCGCTTCCGCCAGTCGACCGGTCCGGGCGGCCGGCACGACTGGTTCGCGCCAACCGAACAGATCGCCCGACGACAGGCCGCGGGCCGCCATCGCGGTGCCGGCCGCGAGTGCCCCCTCCGATTCCCAGGTGAGCTCCAGGGTCCGCGAGCGGACGAGCCGGGTCTTCCAGTCGCGTGGACCGAGGTAGGTGACCGGCCAATCCTTGGGTATCTCGGCGCCAGCGACGAGCTCCGCCCGCCGTTCATCGGCCTGACGCCACAGGAACTGGGCCGCCTCGGCCAGGTCGCCTGGCTCGTCGAGGATCAGGAGCGTCTCCGGCGGAACGTGGTCGAGGCCCGTCGCCGGGCAGATGATGCCGGCCCAGATCTCGGCGGCGTCTCCTGCGTGCAGGGCGCGGCCGCCACCATCGCCGGCCTTGTGCGCAGGTGCCGGAGCGCCGCCAATTCCCTCGAACCGTGCGAGGTCAGCCTGGAGCCGCTCCGGAAGTCGAGTCGCCGCCCGACCCAGTCCGGTCCGGATCGCCTCGACGCCCCCGGTTGGGATCAGAAATTCAGTCGCCGGGAGGAGGTTGATCGAGCTGATTCGTTCGGTCGTGCGCTGGTCGGTTGGGTCGAAGCTGCGCAGCGAATCGACCTCGTCGCCGAAGAGCTCGATCCGAACGGGCAGGGGCAAGCCCGGCGGGAAGACGTCGATGATGCCGCCGCGTCGGGCAAACTCGCCACGACCGGCAACCTCGATGACGGGCTGGTAGCCAAGACCGAGCAGCTCGAGCAGGAACCGGTCGAGCACGAGCCGGTCGCCCGGCTTGAGGTGGCGGGGGTCCGCCGGGAGGTCGGTGGGATTCAGCGTGTGCTGGAGCAGGGCCTGGACGCTAGCGACCATGACCCGGGCGTGACCACTGCGCCAGGTGGCCAGCGCCGCGACCCGCGCGGCAGTTTCGTCCGGGACGAGCTCGCTCCGTTCGTAGGCCAGCGCTGTCCTCGGTTCGAGCACCACGACCGACTCCGGATCGCCGAGCCAGGCTGTCAGCTCTTCGGCCAGCCGATCCCCGATCTCGGAGTCGCGGGCGATCCACAGAAGCCGCTCGCCGGTCGCGGCCAGGGCCGCGCCGAGGAAGCTCTTGGCACCGTGTGGGATCGTGGTCAGGCCGGCGTGCCGGCCGCCAACTGGAACCGGGGCGACCGGCGAACCGACCCGCTCCTGGAGCGATCCGAACGAGCCGGTTGCGACCAGGAGCGGCGGCAGGACCGAAAGATCGGGCACCCGCCTGGCGAACCGGCCAGCCATTGCCTTCGCGGCGGCCGCTTTGGCAGCAGCGGCCTTGGTCGCGTCGGCGGCCTCAATCCGACGGGCATCAGCCACCTCGGCATCGACGGCGGCAACGTCGAAATCGAGCGCCGTCGCGTCGATCTTTGCCTTGCGTTCGGCGTACTCGGTCGAGATCCGCTCGACGAGGCGCCGCTCAGCGCCACGCTTGCCCCGGAATGGCGGGCCCTCCTTCATTCCTTGCTGTCGGCTGATGGATCGACCGGACGCGGCTTGCGCCAGCCGGTCTTCGTCCGACGGACGCCATCGACACCGGGCGGACCGTCAATCTCGCCGGGCGCAGCCTGGCGCTCGGCGTCGGCCGGCCGGAGCAGGAAGCTGTTGAAGCGGTTGGCTGCCTTCGACGTGCCGTCGCGCGCCCAAGCCTCGACACCGTCTGCCGCCGCCTCGAGGAACTCGTCCATCCGAGCCTGCTCGTCAGGGCTGAACGCGGAGAGGACGTGGTCGAGGGCACCGTGCTCAGGGTCCCCGATCCCTACCCGCAGCCGGCTGAAGCCCTCGTTCGAAAGCTCATCGATGATCGAACCAAGACCGTTGTGGCCGCCACCACTGCCGCCCTCGCGGAAGCGCAGCTTGCCGAACGGCAGGGCAAAGTCGTCGGCCACCACGAGGAGGTCGACGAGGGGGGCATGCTCGCGGGCCAGCACCTTCCGGACGGCCAGCCCCGATTCGTTCATGAACGTGAGGGGCTTGACCAGGATCAGGTCGAGACCCCGGAAGCGACCCTGGACCACGCTGCTTGCGTCGCGCGTTCGGCCGCGGCCCGACCAACCGGCCCGGTCGGCGACCTTGTCAAGCACCATCCAGCCGGCGTTATGGCGGGTCTTTGTGTACTGGCTGCCCGGATTCCCCAGGCCGACGACGATCTTCACCAACGCTCCGTGGCATGCCGAAGTACGTGCTCCACGCCATTGCGCGTGCACGCTGACAGGACCCAACCGTCCTCGGCGGGCCTTCCCACGATGGTATCAGCGTCGCGCTGGAGGGGCCCGGCGTGTTCTCGTCGCTGGGCGCCAGCGGCCACGCTCAACCGAGCGTCCTCGCGGCCAGTAGCGCGGGCCGCTGCCCACGGCCCGCCGACACCGCTTGGCGCGGATCTTGTCGTTTCAAAGGAACCACTCGGTGGCCCGCCTTCGCGGCCGGAAGCGCCCAACGACGTTGGTCTTCCTGACGCACCTAACCAGCCGATTCGTGACCTTCGAGGCATAGATCCCGGGTCCATGAGCGCGCCGGTCACGGTAGCGACGCGGAACTCGTGCCGGCGCAAGCGTGGCCGGGGATCAAATGCCCCGCCGCTAGCCACTCGACCTGGGCCCGACCCGTCAAACGCGCGATTTGTTCTTCTGAGCAGACCGGCCGTGCGCACCTGCATCGCCCGATCGCGGCGGCGGTCAGTACGTCTTCCCGCCGAGGCTGCAGAGGTACTCGCCGTTTCCGCCGGACCCGTCACCGCCGCCGCCTGCGCCCGTGATCACGACCCCGCCGGTGGCCACGACAGCCCCGGTCGGGTCGATGATCTGGGGGCCGGGCAAGAACCGCGCCGTGAAGCCGGTCGGCCAGGTGATCGCGAAGACGTCGCCGAAGGAGTTGATTCCCCAGACCGGCGGCGACTTCGCAGGATCACCCGCCAGGGTGAAGGGCGTGAACGCCGCCGTCGGGCACAAGTCGACCTGGCCCGCTGGGGGAGACGGTTCGGTTGGGATCGTGACGACCTTGGCCGCGGACGATGAGCAGCCCGCAGCGAGCAGGACCGCGAGCAGAATGCCAGCTCGGCAGAGGAAGCGGTTCAGCACGTCGTGCACCCCCAGCATCGCGTATAGCCCAAGGCTCCTGGCTGGGCAAGATCCGCTCCGGACGTGGTCTACCTCGCGACGAGGAGGCGCTGCTCCAGGTTGCGCATGGCGGCTTCCTCGGCAGGTTCCGCGTGGTCCCAGCCGCAGATGTGAAGCGTGCCGTGGGTGACGAGGAGGCGCAGCTCGTCGGCCGGGGACCAGCGTACGTCACCTGTCTGACCGCCCCGACCCGCTTCGGCCTGGTCGATCGCCCGCTCGACGGAGATCACCACGTCACCCAGGTGGAGCCGGCGACCCGGCGGCAGCACGAAGTCCACCCTGCGGGACGAGCCGCATTGCGGCCGAGGGCCGCCGGGGTGGACCGGGAACGCCTGTGGGGGGAGGAGCGGGAACGACAGCACGTCGGTCGGGCCGCCCTTGCCCATATGCGTCGCGTTCAATCCCGTGAGCTCGTCGTCATCGGTCAGGATCAGGCCGATCGAGGCCGGCCGGGGAGCGGCGGCGGAATCGAGGGCCGCGCCGGCGGACCGCGCGAGGACGGCCTGCGAGACGAGGCGGGGAGCGCCAGGCCTGGTCGTGATGTCGATCCGCCATGGTCCGCGGTAGATCGAGCGCGAATGCGCGACCGGCCTACGCTCCATCGCTGCTGGAGCCGCCCACCGAGCCGCCACCAGTCGAGCCGCCGCCACCGGCCGCCGCCCGTCGGGCCTCGAGCTCGACGATCTTCGACTGCGGGTAGGCGATCCGCTGGTGGTACATCCCGAGGAGCTGGGAGACGAAGGCACCACGAATCCGCTCGATGTCGCGCAGCGTGAGGTCGCACTCGTCGAACTGGCCGTCCTTGAGGCGCTCCTCGATGATCCGGTTGACCATTGCCCGGATCGCCGGCTCGTCTCGAGACGAAAGCGATCGAACCGACGCCTCCACGCCGTCGGCGAGCATCAGCAGCGCGGCCTCACGGCTCTGCGGCTTGGGTCCATTGTGGCGGTACGTCCGCTGGTCGATCGCGCTGGCGGCCTTTTCGCCGCCGGCCGTCTCAAGGCCGCCATACGGCGCGGCGGCTTCCTCGCGGGCCTTGGCGTAGAAGTAGCTGAGCAGGGCGGTGCCGTGGTGCTGCGGGATGAACGCGATGAGGGGCTTGGGCAGGTGGGCGCGATAGGCGATCTCGATGCCGTCGCCGACATGCTCCTTGAGGATCCCGGCCGAGACATCCGGATCAAGCTCATCGTGGACGTTGTCGCCGTTCGCCTGGTTCTCGATGAACGCCGTCGGATTCGCCAGCTTACCGACATCGTGGTAGTAGGCGGCCACCCGGGTAATCAGCGGGTCGGCCCCGATCGCCTCGGCGGCACGCTCAGCCAGGTTGCCGACCATGATCGAGTGGTGATACGTGCCGGGTGTCTCGATCAGCAGCCGGCGCAGGAGCGGCTGCGAAGGATTGCCCAGCTCGAGCAGCTGGAAGACCGTCAGGATCCCGAACAGGTTGCCGATCACGGCGAAGCTGCCGACGGCCGCCACGGCCGAGCCACCGGCCGACGCCACAGAGGCGCCATACAGTTGGAGCACCCCGGTGATGTCGCGTTCCCCGAGAAGCGAGAAGGTCGACACGACAAGGGCGTTGACCACGAAGATCGCCGCGGCCGCCTGGACGAACGCGTTCAGTCGGTCACCCCGTCGGACCGCCACGATTCCCGCCAGTCCACCGAGGAAGATGTAGGCCGTGATCTCGAGTGAGTTGCCATTGACCGCGCCACCGATCACGGCGATCACCGCGGTCAGGGTGACTGCCGCGCTGGCGTCGAGCAGGATCGCGATCAGGATGCCGGCCGCGGCGGTGGGCACGAAGAACGGCAGGACCGAGCGCCCGGCGGTGAGCTTCAGGGCGAACGTCGTGAAAACGAGCAGGAGTCCGATCAGCACGAGCACGTTGGTCCGGTGCCAAAGGGTCGGTCGGAAGCGCCAGATCCAGGCCAGGACGAGACCCACGATCAGGATTGCGAGAAGCGCCCAGCCGGCCAGTCGGGCCACGTCGAGCCGGGCAGCCGTGAGCCCGAAGGCCTGGATCTTCTCGAGCTCGAGCGGCCCGATCGGGTCACCCTTGCGCACGATCGTCTGGCCCTGGCTGAGCGAGACGGTGACTGGCGTNNGTCGGCCAGATCGGAGTCGCGCAGTTCCGTCCGCTCGAGCTGGCCGAGCAGCCGGCGCGCTTCGTCACGGACGGCCGGCCAGCGCTTGGCCTCCATCGCGAGCAGGGTCGCCTGGGACTGGTCGGAAAGCCCCGGAATTGCGTTCTTCAGGAGGGCCGTCCGGGCCGGATCAGAGAAGGTCGCCGAAAAAGCCGCATCGACCGGGGCGATCGCCGTATTGAGCTGGACCGTGGCCGCCTGGGCGACCGCATCTGCCTTGGCTGGCGTGTAGTCGTACTGGGGCGCCACCGCCTGGCTGGCCGCGTCCCGGGCCTGCTGGGTCAGCGTCTGGCTGGTGTACGTGGTCGTCCGAGGCGCCACGACATCCGCGGTGGCCACCTGGCCCACGCTTACATCGAGCTTGGTCGGGATAATGTCCGAGGCCAGGACGGCCGTGAGCGCGACGATCAGCAGGATCGACGAGATCAGCAGTCGGACGAGGTCGCGTCGAGTGAATGGCGTCGCGCGGGCGGGTCGCTGGACCAGCATGCCGTTCATCGGTTCGTCAGCTCAGCCCGGCCAGCCTGGCAGCGACGAGCTCGCTGACCCTCTTGCCGTCGGCCCGGCCGCGGGTGTGCGGGGTGAGCCAGCCCATCACCTTGCCCAGATCCCGCGGCGTCGCGGCCCCGGTCGCGCTGACGGCCTGCTCGATCAGGCCAGCCAGGACGGCCTCGCTGAGCTGTTCGGGCAGGAAGACGCCGAGGATGGCGATCTCCGCCTCTTCCTTCGCGGCGAGATCCTCGCGGCCGCCCGTGCGGAAGGCCTCGACCGACTCACGTCGGGTCTTCACCTCGCGGGTGATGACCGCCAGAAACTCCTCGTCGGTGAGTGGCTGGCCACTCTTCTTCTCGAGGTTGTAGGCCGCGTTCTGGACCATCCTAAGGGTGTCGCGGCGCAGCGAATCGCCCGACCGCATGGCGGCGGTCGTCTCGGCCTGGATGCGTTCCTTGAGGGTCACCGGTTGCTGGCACCTCGGGCGGCTCGCCCGGTGCGGGGTCGAGTCTGGATGACCTAACTCGGCGACGTGCGGGCGGCCTTCTTGCGCTTGGCTTCCTTGCGCTTGCGCTTCACGCTCGGCTTCTCGTAGTGCTCACGACGGCGAGCCTCGGCAAGGATTCCACTCTGCTGGATCTTCTTGTTGAAGCGGCGGAGGGCGCTCTCGAAGGTCTCGTTTTCACCCACGCGGACTTCTGCCAATTCCCGGATCACCTCCTAGGGCCAGGGTACATAGACCGTCCTCATGGCCCGTGGCCGCGGGGGGCCGAGGAGGCTTCGGCGACGTGCCCAGCACGCTCGTCAAATGGCTGGCGGAGCATAGACGAGGCCTCCCCCTCGGTCAACCGATTTCGGTACGGCGGTTTTGGGGCGTAGCGACGGCCTGGGGCGTGGCGGCCGACATCGACCGACGGGCCACCGCCCGACCGATGGTTCTTCCGAAATACTCGTGGGTGCGGTACTACGGAAGGAATTGGCCGGGCCCTGGGCCCAGATCGGCGGGATCGGGCGGCGATCCACGCACGATTCCGGCGGCCGGCGAGCTCGAACGGGGTCAAATTCGGCCGCGTTCTTTCCTAGCACCGCCTGGGCCGATATTCCGGAAGAACTAGCCATCGCCCGCCCGCATCGGCCGCCCTCCCATCGGCCGCCCGCGACGGCGATTCTGCGCAAATACCGGTGGCTGCAGTCCTCGGCCGAGAATCCGGTCAAACGGTGGCTTCCCGACACGATTGCGCGGTGGTCCGCGCACGGTTTCGCTCGTGACTGCCTGCCTTCAGCTCCGAAAACGGCTCAATCCCGGCGTTGTACTACCCGGGCGAGTCATCTGCGCAGAATCGAGGCGGACAGACAGCACAACCGGCTGGGCCGCCGGGACGCCGCGCAAGCTGGACGCCGGCTCTACTCCTGGCGGGAAGATCCATCTAGAACCGAGGAGGCTGGCGCAGTCACTCCGCCCCCTTCGCTCCGGGTCAACGCCACCAAGGTCAGCAACGAGGCGGAGTGGCATCACAGGTTCAGGGGCTACCTCGCGACCCCCGGAGGTCCGCGACACGTTCCATGCCCGTCTCGGCGAGTTTCAGCGCGGCTCAGCGTCCTGGGCGGCGCGCCTCCAGCGCTTCGGCGATCGCTGAGCGGACGACGGCGGTGAACTCGGCCGGCCGGTCCAAGCTGGAGAGATGGTAGGCGCCCGGCAGCGTGACGAGTCGCCCTCGGCGGGCGATTGCCAGGAAACGTCGCTCGCCGGGTCGCATCGCCACGTCTCGTCCGCCGTTGACGAGCACCACCGTGCCCGGATACGCCGCGAGGCGGGGCAGGAACGGCTCTCCCGCCAGCGATCGGAGAGCTTCCGAGCCGCCTTTGTAGGAGAAGCCCGAGGCAACGAGGAGGTCGCCCAGGCCGCCCGGATAGCGCCGCCGGACAAACGCAGCGATCAGCCGGTCGAAAACGAGATGGTGGGTTCGGTCATAGGCCAGGGCAAGGGCCCGGAACGGATGCGCGCGCCGCCCGGTCGGCTCGACGGTCGAACCCGCCAGCACCAGGGCATCGGCGATCCCGGGCGCCTCGGCTGCGAGGGCCATCGCGACATAGCCCCCGAGCGACAGCCCGACGATCACGGTGGGCATGGTCTCGTCCATCGAGGCACGCTCCGAATCGACCGCCGCCCGCACCACGGCAACGGCCCCGGGCAGGGTGAAGCGCTCCTGCTCCAGCCGGCCGTGTCCCGGCAGGTCCACCGCGAGGACTCGATTCGAGGACGAGAGGGCCTCGATCTGGGGCGTCCAGAACGTCCGGTTCAGGCGGGTTGGATGGATCAACACGACGAGCGGGGCGCCCGCCGGCCCCAACGCTGTCCAGCGTGGATCGATGCCGGCGGTTGGAGCTTCCATCACCCCGATTCTAGGAGTGGTGCCGCCGGCCCGCGACTGCCTGCCACGCCCAGGCAGTCAGCGCCACTGGCCGTGTCACCATCCGGGCCCGGGCGTGGCCCGCTACGCTGTCCGCAGTGACCGCCTCATCGCCCAACTGGACGAACCTGCTCGATATCCTGGACGACGCCGCCGCCCGCTATGGTGAGCGGCCGGCCCTTGGCCTGCGCCGGGACGATGGCAGCTCGATGCACTGGAGCTTCCGAGAGCTCGACCGGCGAACTCGGCTCGTGGCCTGGCGGCTGCGCTCGCTTGGCTTGCGGTCCGGCGATCGCCTGCTCACCTGGTCGCCCTCGACGCCCGAGCTGCCCGCCGTCTACTACGGCGCGATCCGGGCGGGCGTAGTCGTCGTGCCGCTCGACCTCCGGATGGCGCCCGATGCAATCGAGCGGATCGCTGAGCGCGCGGAGGCGTCCCGGTTGGCGATCGGCACCGGGCGCGACGCACCAGATCCGCGCGACGCACGCCTCGAGCACTTCCCCACCTCGACCGTCGAGGCACTGGCGGCCGAGCCGGGCGAAGGCGATTCGGGAGTGGCCTTCCCGACCGACTGGGAGGCCCAGGTGCTCGCCTGGCCGCGGCCCCAGCCCGAAGACTTGTTCGAGATCATTTTCACGAGCGGCACGACCGGCAATCCCAAGGGCGTAGAGCTCACCCACCGCTGCATCGCCGAGACGGTTGGGGCGATCCATCACGTAATCCCGCCCCAGGAACATCGGCTCGTCTCACTCCTGCCGCTCTCGCACCTGATGGAGCAGGTCGCCGCGCTGTTCTACGCGCTGACCGTGGGCGGCGACATCCTATACGTCCGGAGCCGGAACCCGCGGGTGATCTTCGAGGCGATTCGCGACCACCGGGTGACGACGATGCTCGTCGTCCCGCAGGTCCTCGACCTGTTCTGGAGCGCCGTCGAGCGCGAGGTGGCGGCCTCCGGTCGGGCAGCTGCCTTCGATCGACTGCGTTCGATCGCCCGGCGCCTGCCGTACAGCATCCGGCGTCTCATCTTCCGGCGTGTCCACCAACGGCTGGGCGGCGGCCTCAACCTGCTCGTCTGTGCAGCTGCATTCCTGCCACCCCAGCTCCAGCAGGCCTGGGAGGACCTCGGGGTCGTCGTGATGCAGGGCTATGGCGCGACCGAATGCGGGATGGCGTCAGTGACGACCAAGGAAGATCACGGGCTGGGGACCGTGGGTCGGACGATCCCCCCGGTCGAGGTGCGACTGGCCGACGACGGCGAGATCCAGGTCAGCGGACCGACCCTTTTCTCGGGCTACTGGCGCGACCCGGAGGCTACCGCCGCCGCGTTCACGCCCGATGGCTGGTACCGGACCGGCGATATCGGCCGCCACGACGTCGGCGGGCACCTGATCCTGATGGGTCGCACGAAGGACATCATCGTCCTGCCCAATGGCCTGAACGTCTATCCCGAGGACATTGAGAACGCGCTGCGGGTGGCCGGCATCCGCGACAGTGTGGTCGTGGAGACGCGCCCCGGCCGGATCGAGGCGGTCGTCCTCGCTCCGGGGTCACACGCGCTCCCCCAGGGTGGCGACATTCCCGTGCGCAATGCCAGTGGCCCACTCCGTGAGGGTGTCGATCCAGGGACCGTCCGAGCCCAGATTGATGCGGTGGTGCGCGCCGCCAACGCCACCCTCGCGACCCACGAGCGCGTTGCATCGTGGCGATTGTGGCCCGAGGCGGACTTCCCGCGGACCCACACGCTCAAGGTGAAACGCGACCTCGTCCGCGCCTGGGCCGCCGTCGACGAACCGATCCCGGTACGCCAGGGCTGAGGCTCAGCGCGGAATCGTGATCTCGACGCCGAACGTGTCGAGGGCGGTCTCGATCGCGGGCGAGCGCGGATCGGTCGAGGCCGAGGGCGACCAGTTGTAGAACAGGACGCACGGGCCGTCCTGACGGAGCGTGAATTTGGTGTCCGGCACGAACTGGATCCGGCCCTCGCCACCGCCGATGTAGGCCGCCTGTTGCTGGGCGGCGGCATAGGCACTGGCCGGGTCAGGGAACTGGTACAGGACGATGAAGCCGTGATCCGGATCGGCCGGCAGGAGCACCTGGCCAACTGTGCGCGGCGCCGTGGTTAGCAGCGGCGACTCGGCCGGCCGGACGGCCGACGCGGGCTGGACCAGGCTAAAACCGGCGGCACTCAGCGTCGTGACGAGCTCGTTCCGGCAGAGTTGGAGGGTGGCGCTGAGGCTCACCTGCGGGGTGATCGCGACGCTTGGCTGGGCGGCCTCATTGGCAGCGATACCGCAACTCGCCAGGAGGCCGGGCAGGAGGGCGATGCCCAGAAGCCAGCCGACCCCCCTCATCCCGGGGGCCAGCCCATCGACCGGCCACCGAGCAGGTGGATATGGAGGTGACCGACCGTCTGGCCACCCCACTCGCCGACATTCGTGACCATCCGATAGCCGGCATCGGTGAGGCCCTCGGCTCGGGCGAACGACGCTGCCGCTTCGAACAGCCGGCCCAGCATCGACCCGTCGGCCCGGGTCAATTCGGCCGCCGACACGATGTGTTCCCGGGGCAGGAACAGGACATGGGTCGGGGCGCGCGGGGCGATGTCCCGAATCGCAATCAGCGTGTCGTCCTCGTGGACTCGGGCCGCCGGGATCTCACCGGCGACGATCCTGCAAAACAGGCAGGCCGGATCGGCGGCACGGCTGACGCCGGCTTCGGCCTGGTTGTTCATCCCGTCACCAAAGCATCGGTTTCGGGCTGATCAAGAAGCCGACGGTCGCGACCGTAGTGCGGGCAGGAGCAGGGTGGTCGCCAGGATGGGTGGCAAGCAGGATCGGGAACCACGGCACGGTCCAGATTGTAGTCGGACCGCCAGCGCCGTCCCATGGCCACCCCCAGGCTCAGCCGACCCGGTCAGATCGGGCTGCGCTCGAATTCGAGGGCGATCCATTCGCCCTCTGCCGTCCGCCGGAGGGGTCGTAGTCCCTCAGACTCGAAGGCGTTCCGGACGTCGCGCTCGCGGTCGATGAAGATGCCCGAGGCGAGCAGGCGGCCTCCTGGCCGCAGCTCCGCCTGGAGGTCGCTGGCCAGGGCGATCAGCAGGCTCGCGATCAGGTTGGCGACAACGAGGTCGAACGGTCCACTCCGGCTCGGCAGGCTGCCATTCCGGACATCCACCACGAGGTCGTTCCGGGCCGCATTGGCCGCGCTGGCCTCAACGGCAATCGGATCGGTGTCGACACCGACGAGCTGGCCCGCTCCGAACAGACCGGCGGCGATCATCAGGATCCCCGACCCGCACCCGACATCGAGCACTCGCGCGGCCGCGCACAAGCCCTCATCCGCCCAGTGCTCAAGGCCGGCCAGGCACAACCGGGTGGTCGGGTGGAGGCCGGTGCCGAAGGCCATCCCCGGATCCAGGGCCAGGACCACGTCATCCGCGCGACGCCGATGGCGTCGCCAGGTCGGCCGGATCACGAGCCGGCGACCGATTCGCAGGACCGGGAAGTGCGCCTTCCAGGCGTGGGCCCAGTCGGCTTCGTGGACGACCGACACGTCGAGCTCGCCGATCGGCCGGAGGTTGAACGCCTGGAGGTGGCCGAGTGCCTCGCGGGCCTGCCGGACGGCCAGCCGCGCAGCGGTCCGATCGCGGCCAGGCAGGTAGGCCCGGACGATCGCCGGCTGGTTCGGATCGATCCGCGCGCCGAGACCCTCGTCGATCAGCTCGAAGCCCGGCTGGACGCTGGTCCCGCCCGGGGCAAAGCGCGACAGGATCTCGCTGACTGCCTCCACCGCCTCGAGGTCGGCCCGAACGGACAGCTCGATCCAGGTGTCGCCCGCGGTGAGGCCCTCGTCGTCCGGGGGTCCGGAGGTCAGGCCTTCGTCAACCAAGCGCGTCCTTTACCCGGTCCAGGATCCCGCTCCCGCTCGTGACCGACTCGCCGGAGGCGGCGGCGAGCGCCTCGAGGAGCTCGCGCTGCTTCTTGTTGAGCCTGGTCGGCACGGCCACCTTGACGAATACGTGGAGGTCGCCCCGCAGGTTGGCTCGGCGAAGATGCGGGACACCCTTGCCGCGCAGCCGGATCTCGGCGCCGGGCTGGGTGCCCGCCTTGATCTCGACCTGCTCATCGCCCTCGATCGTGGGAATCGTCACCCGCGTCCCGAGCGCCGCCTGGGCGATCGAGATCTCGCGCTCGAGGAATAGCTCGGTCCCCTCTCGCTTGAGCGTCTTGTGGGGCTGGATGTGGACGGCCACATAGAGGCTTCCGGCTGGGCCGCCGTGCGGGCCAGTCTCGCCCTCGCCCGACAATCGGATCTGGTGGCCCTCGTCGATCCCGGCCGGGACCGTGACCCAGATCTTCTTGCGACGCTCGAGCCGGCCGTCGCCCCGACACGTCTCGCAGGGCGTCTCGACGGTCCGGCCCTCGCCATGGCAGCGCGGGCAGGGCTGGACGTTGACCATCTGGCCGAGCATCGTCTGGCGCACGCTGCGGATCTCGCCGCGGCCAGCGCACTGGGGGCAGGTTGTGACCCCTGTGCCCGGCTTGGCCCCCGTGCCGCTGCAGGTCGTGCAGCGGTCGAGCACCGGGAATTCGATCTCCTTGTCGGTCCCGAGGACCGCCTCGGCAAAGGTGATCCGGAGGTCGTAGCGGAGGTCGGAGCCGGTGTTCGCCCGACCAGTCCGCCGCCCTCCAGCGGCGGTACCGCCGAAAAATGCATCGAAGATGTCGCCCAAGCCACCGAAGCCCTGGGCGAAACCGGCACCGGCCGCCCCGCCGTCGACACCGGCCCGCCCGAACATGTCGTAGGCCTGCTTCTTGGTGGGATCGGACAGGACCTGGTACGCCTCATTGATCTCCTTGAAGCGCACCTCGGATCCGGCTTCGGCGTTCACGTCCGGATGCCATTTCTGGGCCAGCCGCCGGAACGATCGCTTGATCTCTGCGTCGCCGGCGGTTCGGTCGATCTCGAGGATCTCGTAGTAGTCGCGTTCAGTCACCATTCGACCGCAAAGGATACGAGAGGTGACCGCAGGACGGGTCCCGGGTGGGTGACCAACCCACCTTCACCTGGAGTTGGATCAGGTGGTCGGCAGATTGCTGTCCGTGGGCACGTCACCGAGGACCGAGCGAAGGGCGGCGGCGGCACCGAGCAGCGCCGAGGACTCCAACGGGATGATCAGCTTCGCGTTCGGGCTGATGGCGAACTTCGAGAGCGTGTCCAGCTGGAGGATCGCGACCAGGGTGGGACTCGGGTTGGCCGTCGCGATCGCCGTGTAGACGGTGGCGATCGCCTGGGCGCGACCCTCGGCCTCGAGGATGGCCGCCTGCCGGTTGCCCTCGGCCCGCAGGATCGCCGACTGGCGTTCGCCTTCGGCCGTCTTGATCGCCGCCTGCCGATTGCCGTCGGCGACATTGACCGCCGATTGCTGGAGCCCTTCTGACTGGAGGATCTTGGCCCGCTTCTCCTGGTCGGCCTGCTTCTGGAGGGCGAGAGCCGCCAGGATCTGGGGCGGCGGGGTGATCTCAACGATCTCGATCCGGTTGATCCGGATCCCCCACTTGTCGGTGACTGCCTCCATCTGCTGCTGGACATCGACGTTGATCCGCTCACGCTCGGACAACGCCTCGTCGAGCGACAGGGTGCCAATCACCGATCGAAGGGCGGTTCGAGCGAGCGCGTCGATCGCGACATCGAAGTTGGCGATGCTGAACAGGGCCTGCTTGGCGTCGACCACCTGGGTGAAGATGGTGGCGTTCACGGCCACAACGACGTTGTCCTTCGTGATCACTTCCTGGCGATCGCCCGGACGCGGGAACTCGCGCATGTCGACCATCACGATCGCGTCGATGAACGGCATGATCAGGACGAGCCCGGGGTCATGAATCCCGCGAAACTCGCCGAGCCGCTTGACCACGCCAACCGAGCCCTGCTGGACAAGGTTGACGACGGAGCGCAACAGGTTCAGAGCGAAGACTATGATCAGGATGATCAGGACTAGGACGACGATCCCGGCGATGGCGGCGGTGTCCATTTGAAGGCGAACTCCAGTCCGGGCCGGCTCAGCCGGCGGGGCGCACGACGAGCGTCGTTCCCCGAACAGCGGTGACGATCACGGAGGCGTCGCCCCCGATCTCGGAACCATCATGGGAAACGGCCAGCCAGCTTTCGCCGGCAAGGCGAACGTGGCCGGGGTGCAGTTCGTCGCCGATCGCATCCGTCGCGAGGGCGTGCTCGCCGACGAAGCCACCATGAACACCGCGTGAGGCGGTCCCACCTTCATGGCGCAGAAAACGGGTCGCGAAGCGAGGCCGGATCAGGGCCACCCCGATCACCGCAACCGCCAGGGCGACGAACGCCTGGACCCAGACCGGGCTGTCAGGCGCGACCAGGGCCAGGACCCCTGCGGCCAAAGCGCCGAAGCCCAGAAAGATGGCGTAGAACGCCGCGCTGTGGAGCTCACCCAGGAGGAGGACCACGCCGACAACGAACCAGATGACGTAGATCACTTTGGGATCAGTGTAGACCGATCGCTGCGGGGAGCAAGCGCGCGGCGATCGATCAGGCCGCCATCGCGGCCAGCGTCGCAGCGCGAGCCAGGACGTCGGCCAGCATCGGGCCGGTGAGCCGGCCGGTGAATGTGTTCTGCTGGCTCGGGTGAAACGACGCCACGAGCCGATACGGGCCGATCTCGACCTCGGCCGCGTGTCCGAAGCGCGGTTTCGGCCGGGGCACCCGATGGCCGAGTGCCGCGACCGTCCGCAGGACCGCTTCCCAGCCAAAGCCGCCCAGCGCCACGATCACCCGGACGTTGCTCAGGAGGGCAAGCTCGCGGACGAGGAACGGAGCGCAGTTGTCACGCTCTGCGTTAGTCGGCTTGTTGAGCGGCGGCGCGCAGCGGACGGCAGCAGCGATGTAGGCATCGGCAAGGGTCAAGCCGTCGTCGGCCCGGCGTGAGCTGGATCGATCGGCGAAGCCGGTCTGATGCAGCGCCGTCCACAGGAAGTCGCCGGAACGATCTCCGGTGAAGACCCGGCCGGTTCGATTCCCGCCGTGAGCTGCGGGAGCGAGACCAACGATCAGGACGCGCGCCTGCACGTCGCCGAAGCCAGGCAACGGCCGCCCCCAGTACGGCTCCTGCGCATAGCGGGCGACCTTGTCCAGGGCCACCTGCTCACGCCATGCGACGAGGCGGGGGCAGCGCCGGCAGGCGACGATCTCCGCCTCGAGGTCCGCCAGGGCCGCCCGATCCACCACGCTAGGATCCGCCACCGCGACTACTTCAGCAGGAGCTTGTCGAGGCGGCGCGAAACGATCAGCAGGCCGATCCCGCCCATCACGGCGAGGTAGGCGACGTCGACCAGCAGGACCGGGCTGATCTGGTCGAGCGCCAGCGACCGAAGCAGGTCGATGCAGCGCGACAGCGGGGTCAGCTCCACGATCGTCCGGAGCGGCTCCGGATAGACGCTCAACGGGTAGAACGTGGACGAGAACAGGAAGAGCGGCAGGGTCACCACGAAGATGTAGTCGAAGTCCGTCCAACTCCGAACCCACGTCGTGCACGCCATGCCCACGGCGGCGAAGGCAAAGCCGATCAGCATTGCTGCCGGCAGGGCCAGGATGATCCAGGGCGAGCGGACGAGGCCAAGGACAAGCATCACCGCCAGGAAGCCGATCGCATAGAGCGTCCCCCGGATCAGCGCCCAGGCGATCTCGCCAACCGCGATGTCATTGATCCCGAGTGGCGTCGACAGAATCGCGTCGTAGGTCTTCGCGTAGCGCAGCTTGAAGAAGATGTTGAAGGTCGAGTCGTAGATCGCCCCGTTCATCGCCGACGAGGCGAGCAACCCAGGCGCTACGAAGACGCTGTATGGGATCGTTACGCCGTTGGGTCCGGTTACGGTGCCAACCAATGCGCCGATGCCGAAGCCGATGCCGAGCAGATAGAAGAGCGGCTCGAAGAAGCCGGACACCAGCACCAGCCAGGTCCGCCGGTAGTTCATCACGTTGCGCTCGACCAACCGATCCGCGCGCGGCGCGAATGGCAGGCCAGGCAGGATCCGGCCGGCGAAGCTCATCGGCCTACCTCGACAACGCGCGCCGGAAGGTGATCAAGGCACAGGCCACGCCGACCACGATGTAGAGGGTCAGGACCCCCAGGTGGACGATGGCCCCGATTGGATCGAGGGTGCCCAGCGACAGTCCCCGGGCGAGGGCCACCCCGTGCCAGGTGGGCGTCAGCCAGGCGATCGGCCGGATAAACAGGGGCAGCTGTTCGATCGGGAAGAACGTGCCCGAGAACAGGAACAGGGGGGTGATGAAGAAGCGGAAGATCATGCTGAACACGCTGTCGTTCTTCTGGCCCGCCGCGAACGCGGTGATCGGGGCCGCGAAGGCCAGCCCGGTCAGGACCGATGCGCCGACCCCTAGGACGCCCAGGGGTGAGCCGACGAACCCGAAGGCAAGCATGACCACGAAGAACGCCGTCGCCACGAGCGTTAGGCGGGCCGTCGCCCACGCCAGCTGACCGACGACGATGCCGGCGACCGTGACCGGCGTCGCATACATCCCATGGAATGTGCGGTCCCAGACGAACCCGCCCATTACCGTCCAGGTCGACTCGGAGGCCGCAGTCTGCATCCCCTGGGCGGCCAGCAGGCCAGGCGCCAGGAAGACCGCGTAGGGGACCCCACCGAGCGAGGCGATCGCGCTGCCGTGATTCACGAAACTGCCCAGGCCAATCCCCATCGCCGCCAGGAACAGGATCGGCGACAGGAACGTCGAGAAGAGCGAGCCACGCCAGACACGGCGATAGACGAGGGCCTTGTACTCGAAGACCTGGCGGGCGCCGCCGGCAAGGGGTGGGCGCGCACGGGGCGCCGGCTGCGCGACGACGGTCATTCGATCAGGGTCCGGCCGGTCAGGCGCAGGAAAACATCCTCCAGGCTTGATCGACGCACCAGGACCGTCTCGGGTCGGAGGCCACGGGCGTGGGCGACGGCTGCCACAGCTTCGCCGTCGTCGGCGTAGAGGAGGACCCGGTCGGGCAACCGCTCGATCCGGTCGGCCAGGCCATCGAGCTCCGTCTCGAGCGTCTCGAGGACCCCGACCGGGAACCGCAGCTCCAGGACTTCGCGGGTGGAGTACTGCTCGATCAGCTCCTTGGGCGAGCCTTCGGCCGCGATCCCGGCCTTGTCCATGATCACGAGGCGGTCGCACAGCTGCTCGGCCTCGTCCATGTAGTGGGTCGTGAGGACAAGCGTGACGCCGCGCTGCTTCAGCCGATACAGCCGATCCCAGAGCAGATGGCGCGCCTGCGGATCGAGGCCCGTGGTCGGCTCGTCGAGCAGGAGCAGGTCGGGCTCATTGACCAGCGATCGGGCGATCGTCAGCCGGCGCTTCATGCCACCCGACAGCGACTCGACCTGGGCCTTGGACCGGTCCGTCAACTGGACGAACTCGAGCAGCTCGTCGGCCCGCCGTCCGGCTTCCTTCCGGCTCAGGTCGAAGTAGCGGCCGTAGATGATCAGATTCTCGCGGACGGTCAGCTCCATGTCCAGGGTGTCCTGCTGGGGCACCACCCCGAGTCGAGCCTTGATCCGGGGGCCATCCCTGGCTGGATCAAGGCCGAGCACGCTGAGCTCGCCGGCCGTGATCGGCGAGACGCAGCCAATCATCCGCATCGTCGATGTCTTGCCCGCTCCGTTGGGGCCGAGGAACCCGAAGGACTCGCCCGGCGCAACGTCGAAGTCAATCGCATCCACCGCCGTAAAGTCGCCGAATCGCTTGGTCAGGCCGCGCGCCCGGATCAGGCTTTCCGTGGCGGCCGAGGCGCGCTCGGTCGCGCCAGGCGCGGCGGGGTCGTCCGGGGCTCGCTCGGGCGCGGCCTTGGGCAGGGAGGTCGTCATCGGGACGCGAATGGTACCGCCCACCGGCCTTCCGCGCGACCTGCGGGCAGAGCTCCGGACCGCCGCATCGGTCCGTCCCCGGACAGCCGAGAGGCCTCGGTCCGACCTGCATTAGACGAATACATTCGACGTGGCGGACCTCGAGCTCGTCGTTTTCCGGCATCAGACGTCACTTTCGACGTGATTGCGGCCGACCCCGTCGTGTTCCGTCCTCGGACACCCGGGAATCGACCAGGTTGGCCGGTTACCTAGTCGGTTGTATTCGTCTGATGCAGGTTCGACCGGTCCGCCGGGTGTGGCCGGCAGGCTCGACCGCTGAAGGAACGGCCTGGGAGCCCAGGCCGGCGGCCGCGGAGTGCCATCCCCACCCGAATCGACGAGCCCGCCGGGTGTGGCCAGCGGGCTCGAACGCGAGGGACTGAAGGTCGGGCAGAAACCCCGAGACCTAGACCTCCTTGAACTCGCCCTCGACCGTCTCTCCGGCGTCGCCCGAGGCAGAGCCTTCGCCGGCGGTCCCCTCGGGAGGCGACGAGCCGTCCGAGCTGGCGGCGTCCCCGGGAGTGGCACTCTCCGACGCGGCCGCCTGGTAGGCGGCGGTCGAGATCCGGCTGAGGACCTCGGCCAGGGCAGTCCCGCCGGCGGTCACGGCGCCTGCATCGCTGCCCTTGAGGGCCGTCCGGAGGTCCTCGATCTTCTTCTCGGCATCGGCGCGATCCTCGGCCGAGACCTTGTCACCGAGGTCCTTGAGCGTCCGCTCGGCCTGGAATGTGAGGGCCTCGGCCTGGTTCCGGGCTTCGACGACCTCGCGCCGCTTTCGGTCCTCGTCGGCGTGCTCCTGGGCGTCACGAACCATCTTGTCCACGTCGTCCTTGGAGAGCATCGATGACGCCGTGATCCGGACCTGCTGCTCCTTGCCGGTGGCCCGATCCTTGGCCTTGACGTCGAGGATCCCGTTGGCGTCGATGTCGAA
>PLZO01000081.1:0-37326 GCA_003152165.1 Chloroflexota bacterium | reverse complement strand
GCGCCGACGGCCACGACCTCGTCCGGATTGACCCCGCGGTTCGGCTCCTTGCCGTTGAACATCGCCTTGACGGCCTCGATGACCGCCGGCATTCGGGTCATCCCACCGACGAGCACCACCTCGTCGATCTCGCCCGGCTTCAGGCCGGCATCCTTGAGCGCCTTCTGGACGGGCTCCCGGGTCTTGTCGATCAGGTCGGAGACCAGATCCTCGAGCTTCGCCCGGGAAAGGGTCACCACGAGGTGCTTGGGACCGCCGGCATCGGCCGTCACGTAGGGCAGGTTGATCTCGGTCTGGCTGGTCGAGCTGAGCTCGATCTTCGCCTTCTCGGCGGCTTCCTTCAGGCGCTGGAGCGCCTGCTGGTCCTTGCGCAGGTCGATCCCCTGGTCCTTCTTGAACTCGGCCAGGAGCCACTCGATCACCCGCTGGTCGAAGTCGTCCCCACCGAGGTGGGTGTCGCCATTCGTCGCCTTCACTTCAAAGACGCCGTCGCCGAGCTCCAGGATCGAGATGTCGAATGTGCCACCGCCCAGGTCGTAGACGGCGATCTTCTCGTCGGTCTTCTTGTCGAGACCGTAGGCCAGGGCCGACGCGGTCGGCTCGTTAATGATTCGCTTCACCTCGAGGCCGGCGATCCGACCGGCGTCCTTGGTCGCCTGGCGCTGGGTGTCATCGAAATAGGCCGGAACCGTGATCACCGCCTCGGTGATCTTCTCGCCGAGGTACGCCTCGGCGTCCGCCTTGAGCTTCTGGAGGATCATCGCACTGAGCTCCGGCGGCGTGTACGTCTTGTCCGCGGCGACCACGACGAGCCCGTCACTCTTGGCGTCCTTCTGGACCTTGTACGGCACCAGTTCCAACGAGCGCTTTGTCTCCGGGTCGTCCCAGCGACGGCCCATGAAGCGCTTGATGGAGTAGATCGTGTTGGTGGGGTTGGTCACGGCCTGACGCTTGGCGAGCTGGCCAACGAGCCGCTCGCCAGTCTTGGTGAAGGCAACGACCGAGGGAACGGTTCGGCCACCCTCGGCCGAGGCGATCACGGTCGGCTCGCCGCCCTCCATGATGGCCACCACGGAGTTGGTCGTTCCCAGATCGATCCCGATGATCTTGCCCATGGTTGCTAGTTCTCCTCGAGTCTGTGTGCGTGATTCAGGGTTGCTGGAAGTCAGTTGGTCCGCTGTGCTGGATCGCCGCCGGCGGGCTCGGCCGCGATGGCGACCCGGGCCGGTCGCAGGATTCGGTCACGGATTCGATAGCCCCGCTGGAGCTCGGCTACGATCGTGCCATCCGGAAACTCGCTGCCGGGGACATTGACCAGCGCCTCGTGCTGGTGCGGATCGAAGGCCATCCCGGGGGTTACCTCGATCGCCCGCAGGTCCTCGCTCTCGAGCAGCGCCCGCAGCTTGCGATCGATCGCGGTCACACCCTCCGCCCAGCTCGCGCCCTCGACGCTGGTGGGTCGCGACTCGATTGCCCGGTCGAAGTCGTCGGCCAGCACGAGCACCTTGAAGATGAGCGCGTCACTGGCCAGGCCGGCCTCGCGTTCGCGCTCGTCGGCCGTCCGGCGCTTGAAGTTCTGGAACTCGGCCCGTTCGCGCTGAAGCGCCAGCAGGTAATCGGCGGCCTGGGCCTGGGCCGCGTCGCGCTCGGCCGTGAGGGCCTCAATGTCGGCCAGCAACTTGGTCGGGGAGACGTCGAGCTCCTCGACTCGTTCTTCGGAGCGGGTTCGGCTGCGGTCAGGTCTCATGGTCTAGTCTCTCGCGTGTGCTTGGTTCAGGCGTAGAGGTGATCGACGAGCTCGTTCATCAGCCCGGAGATGAAGCCCACCGTCCCGATCGCCTGCGCATACGCCATCCGGGTCGGGCCGAGGACGCCGACCACGCCGACGGCTCGGCCGGCCTGGCCGTAGGGGGCGAGGACGAGCGAGACTTCGCCCATCTCGGCGGGCCCGTTCTCCCGTCCGATGAAGACGTGGATCCGGCCGGTCTCGGTCACGACCGCGATCAGGTCCGCGAGATACGCCCGGTTCTCGAGCGCCGTGAAGACCCGCCGGAGCTTTTCGCTCTGGGCAAACTCAGGCGCCTCCATCACGTTGAGCAGGCCGTCGCTGTAGACCTCCTCGACGCGCAGGGCGTCGAACTCGGCGACCGTCCGGATGATCCGTTCGGCGATCTTGTGGGTCAGGTTGCGCGTCTTGTCGTCGCCGCCCAGGGCGCGCTCCAGCAGGGGCAGGATGTCCACGATATCGGCGGCGGTAAGCGCGGCGAGCCGCTCGTTGAGCAGGTTGGCGACGCGCGTTAGGTCGGCCTGGGTCACGGGCAGGTCGAGCGCGATCAGGCCCTGCTTGATGGTGCCCTCGCGAAGGACCAGGATCAGACTAGCCAGCCGCTCCTGGATCGCGACGAGGTCAATCCTGCGAACCCGGGCGGCGACCGGCTTGGCCGCGGTGGCGAGGCCGGCCGAGCGGGTCATCGAGGCAAGCGTCGTCGCCGCCAGGCGGAACCACTGCTCGCTGGCAAACTCCACCTGCCCGAACTGGTGGCGGATCATCAGCTGCTCGACGGGCGGCGGCGGCGCGCCGAGCTCGACGATGGACTCGACGTAGGTCCGGTAGCCGGCATCCGTCGGGACCCGCCCGGCCGAGGTGTGGGGATGGGTCAGCAGGCCGGCGCTCTCGAGATCAGCCAGGATCCCGCGCACGGTTGCGCTGCTCACGCCCAGGCTGTACCGCTCGACGAGCGCCTGAGAACCGACCGGACTCGCGGTGGTCACATAGTCATCGATGACGGCCTGGAGGATCGCCCTGGCTCGGGCATCCAAGGGGCCGCTGGTGGGTCGCATTCGTCGCGCCACGGTGCGCTTGCTCCTTCTGAGTTAGCACTCTCCATGCCAGAGTGCTAACTTGCTGCCCGCATCGTACCAGTCAGTCCAGCCGAGTGTCAACGGTCAAGGGCTCAGATCAGGCGGGCAAAGAGCTCGTTCGAGAGGAGCCGGCCACGGGTCGTCAGGTGGACCCGAGTGTCGCCGGTTTCCTCGAGCAGGCCGGCCGACACCGCCCAATCGAAGGCGTCCATAAACGGCGGCTCGAGGAACGCCGTGAGCGGGACGCCGCGATCGAGCCGAAGGCCCAGGATCAGGCTTTCGGCAGCCGCCGAGGTCGAGTCGAGGATCTCTTCGCCGCCGGGCGGCAGGCTGGGCTGTCGGCCGCCGCCGGGCAGCAAGGCCGCGATGTAGCCGTCGAGGCGCGCCGCATTCCAGCGCCGGACCCGACCGTCGAACGCATGGGCACCGGGGCCGACGGCCTCGATCGAACGGCGTTCCCAGTACCCCAGGTTGTGGCGCGACTCGTGGCCGGGCAGAGCCCAGTTGGCCAGCTCGTAGCCCAGGAAGCCGGCCTCGCGCAGGCGGTGCACAGCCAGGTGATACATAGCCGCAGCCCGGTCATCGTCCTGTTCCGGCCGAGCCCGCTTCCGCCAGCGGCGGGCACCCGCGGATGGTGGCAGGTGGTCGCCGCCGGGACCGGTCAGGCCCTCGGCGTCGGGATCGTCGAGGCTCAGGGCGTACAGCGAGAGGTGCTCCGGACCCAAGCTAACGGCGCGTTCCAACCCGTCCGCCCAGCTGTCCAGGGTCTGGCCGGGCACGTCGTAGAGCAGGTCCAGGCTGATCGAGCGGATGCCTGCCTGGCGGGCTGCGTCGAGCGCCAGCCCGATGTCCGCCGGGGAGTGGCGTCGACCGAGACGCTTCAACTCGGCCGGCGCGAATGACTGGGCGCCGACACTGAGGCGGGTGATCCCCGCGGCGGCCTGAGCGGCCGGATCGCCGCGTTCGTCCGGCCCTGGATTCGCCTCGAGGGTGATCTCGGCACCCGGGGCGATCCCGAAGGCCGTCCGAATCGCATCGAGGATTCGACGGAGGCTGCCCACCGGGAGCAGGGACGGCGTGCCCCCACCGAGGTAGACCGTGCTCAGTGGTCGGCGCGCCGGGTCGGCCCGGCCGGCCGTGCCTCCGGACCTGGCCCGCAAGCCGATCTCGACAATCAGCGCGTCGACGAGGATCTCGATCCGATTGCGTGGGCCGCGGGCGTCAGCCCCGGCGTAGACCACGAAATCACAGTAAGGACAGATCGAGACGCAGAACGGCAGGTGGACGTACAGGCCGAATGCGGGCTCGGTCGCCGGGAACTCCGCGACGCTGCTCATCGATCCCGGCTGATCGTGTCCCGGACCACGGCGACGATGCTCCAGCCGTCCGGTGGCCGGCGGCGCTTCTCGATCTCCTCGACTTCGCGGCCCTCGGGCAGGGGCTGGCCTGCATGGCCGGTAGCGACGAACATCGCAAATCGGGCGATCGCGTGGCCAATGAAGGCCGCCCCGATCCCGCCGGTCTCAATCGTCGCCCAGCCGGTGGCCACGGCCAGGATGAGGGCCAGGATGAAGATCGAGCGATCCCGGCCGGGTGCCCCGAGACGGGTCGCGAGGCCGTAGATCAGGGCCTGGATGACGATCGCCAGCCAGCCGTTCAACCCGACCAGGACGAGGAAGCCCAGGACCGCACCTCGGAACGTGACCTCATCGATGAACGCGGTCCCGAGCGCGTTCAGCAGGGCGACCGGGTAGGAGCCCATGGGCGGCAGGCGCAGGTGCCCGTAGCGCAACCAGGCCACGCCGACGGCGAGGGCCGTGCCAATCAGTCCGAAGGCGATTCCCAGGAGGACCGCACCGCCGCCGTCGCCCAGCCCGACGTACAGGTCGGTCCCGACCGACGGATCGACCTCGACGATGGCCAGCACGATGACAAAGCCGATCAGGTACCAGCTCAGGCGCCGACGCAGGCGGGTCGGCCGGTCGTCCGGTCCGGCGTCGGCATACTCGGCGACTCCGAACAGGGCGGCCTGGAAGCGCAGCACGACCAGCAGCAGCGTGAAGGCCAGAGCGATGAGCAGGCCGAACGGCCGAATCAGCTCGTCCATCGGTCGCCGGTCAGCGCCCTGCGCCGTCGTCGATTCGGAGGACGGCGAGGAATGCCTCCTGGGGGATCTCCACGGACCCAACCCGCTTCATCCGCTGCTTCCCCTCCTTCTGCTTCTCCAGCAGCTTCTTCTTGCGGCTGATGTCGCCACCGTAGCACTTGGCGAGGACGTTCTTGCGCAGGGCTCTGACGGTTTCCCGGGCCACCACGTTGCTGCCGATCGCCGCCTGGATCGGCACTTCGAACATCTGGCGCGGGATCAGTTCCTTGAGCCGCTCAGTCAGTTGCCGGCCGGTCGTCGCTGCCCGATCGCGGTGGACGATCAGGCTGAGCGCATCGACCGGCTCGCCGGCCACCATGATGTCGAGCTTGACCAGGTTGGCCGCCCGGTAGCCGATCTCCTCGTAGTCCATCGAGGCGTAGCCCTGACTGCGGCTCTTGAGCTGGTCGAAGTAGTCGATGATCAGCTCGGCCAGGGGCAGCTCGAAGCGAATCAGGACCCGTTGCGGATCGAGATACTCGAGGCCGACGAACGTCCCGCGCCGGCTGGTCGAAAGCTCCAGCAGCGGCCCGATGTAGGTCGCCGGGGTGATCACGGCCAGGCTCACCCAGGGTTCCTCGACCGCCTCGATCTCGCCCGCATTCGGGAAGAAGGCGGGGTTGTCGACGCTGAGGGTCCCCCGGTTCCCGATCAGGACGACGCGGTATTGGACCGAGGGGGCCGACGCGATCAGGTCAAGCGAGAATTCGCGCTCGAGGCGCTCCTGGACGATCTCCATATGGAGCAGGCCGAGGAAGCCGCAGCGGAAGCCGAAGCCCAGGGCAACCGAGCTCTCCGGCTGGTAGGTAAAGCTCCCGTCGTTGAGGTGGAGCCGCTCGATGGCCTCGCGCAGGAGCGGGTAGTCATCACCGCTGAGCGGATAGATCCCGGCAAAGACGAGGCTCTTGGCTTCCTTGTAGCCGGGCAGGGGCGTGCTCGCCGGTGCCTTCGCGTTCGTGAGCGTGTCACCGACCTGCGCATCGCGGACGCTCTTCAGGCCGGTCGCAACGTACCCGACCTCACCGGCGGTGAGTGCCTGGACGGGCACCAGCTGCGGCCGGAAGACGCCCAGCTCAAGCAGGTCGGACTCCACCCCGGAGGCCATCAGCCGGATCGTGTCGTGGGCGTGGAGCGTGCCCGAGGCGAGGCGCACGTACACGACAACCCCTTTGTAGGCGTCGTAGTGCGAGTCGAAGATGAGACCCTGAAGCGGCCCATCGGGATCGCCTTTCGGAGCCGGGATCCGCTCGACGATCGCCTCGAGGATCGCGTCGATCCCGATGCCCTCCTTGGCCGAGGCGAGGAGCACCTCCTCGCGCGGAATCGCCAGGACATTCTCGAGCTCCTCGATCACAACGTCCGGCTGGGCGCTGGGCAGGTCGATCTTGTTGATGACCGGGATGATCGTCAGCCCCTCCCGCAGGGCGAGGTGGACGTTGGCCAGGGTCTGGGCCTCGATCCCCTGGGCGGCGTCGACCACGAGGATCGCGCCCTCACAAGCCTGTAGCGATCGGCTGACTTCGTACGAGAAGTCGACGTGTCCGGGTGTGTCGATCAGGTTCAGGCCATAGGTCCGGCCGTCCCGCGCCAGATAGTCAAGGCGGACCGCCCGCGCCTTGATCGTAATCCCCTTCTCGCGCTCCAGATCCATCGAGTCGAGGACCTGGCTCGTCATCAAGCGCGCCTCGATCGTGTGGGTCATCTCGAGCAGCCGATCGGCCAGCGTGGACTTGCCGTGATCGATATGGGCGATGATCGAGAAGTTGCGCAGGCGCTCCTGCGGGATCTTCACGCTGCGGCAGTGTAGCGGGCGTCACGCCCTGGACCCGGGCGAACTGGAGAGGTCCACAGGAACACGTTGCGGTTGACGATGACGTCATCCTGTTGACTGCCATGATGGCCGCGGTTCGACGAACCGAGGCCCGACGTTAGGGAGGGCGACATCATGCTCATCGGAGGCCCGATCACTCTTCGCCCGGAGCGGGCCGACGACATCGGACCGCTCCATGACAGTTCGTTGGACCTGGAAAATCGAGGGCTCTGGTACCCATTATCAACAACGCCGCTGGCCAAGTTCGAGGCCGACTTTGCAGGGTCGGGGTTCTGGACGGCAGGGGATGGCATCTTCGCGATCGTCGACCCGCAGCGATCGCCTGGTTGGGATCGTCGGCTGGGAGCAGCTGAACGGGGACGTCGCGGACATCGAGGTCTCCTATCGCCTGTTCGATCAGGCTGATCGCGGAAAAGGGATCGTGACCGAAGCGTTGGGCTTGCTCGTCGGCTGGCTGTTCGACACTGGGCACGCCAAGCGGCTGCGGGCCAGCGTTCCCGTCGACAACAAGGCGTCGCGACGCGTGGCCGAGAAATGCGGATTCAGCTACGAGGGGACGTCCCGCGCCGGATGGTATAACCCGCGGCCAGTGGCATGACATTGCTGTGGATACGGTCACCCGCGCTGAGTTCGAGGACCAGAGATTGGCGGTGGCCACGCCGGCCTGAGGCCGTCCCTGATCCCTTCAAGCGACGCGCCATCGGGGAGGGCATCCGGACCCGGGCTTGAGGGGTCACGGTTTCCACAGGCGCAGGCGCTCTGGGGGTTCACCGGGGTCCTCCATCGGGGCGGGTGGGTCGGCGCGGACAGACGCGAGGGGGGACCGGCGGGAGGTCGACATCGCGGTTTTCGAGTGTAGCAGCGAGCTCAGCCCTGGACGGCGCCCAGGATCGCGATGCCGACCACCACGAGGCCGATCCCGGCGACCTGGCGGGTTGCTATGCGTTCCCGGAACAGGAGCCAGGCGGCGAGAGCCGAGAGTGGTGCAAAGAGGGTCGTCAGGACGGCCGTGATCGCGATCGCCTCGCGGGCCCCAATCGTGTACGACACGTAGCCGAACACCTCGGCCAGGCCGACCGCCACTACGTACGGCGCGGCGGCCCAGCTGATCTGGATCCGGCGGAGGGCGACCAGGGGCAGGAAGATCAATAGGAAGCCGACCGTCCGCGGCGGGAGGATTGCCCAGGGGACGGGCAGCAACGTGCTGATCCGCCCGGACGAGTACAGGCCGATCCCGAAGGAGACGGCCGAGATCCCGGCCAGGAGCACGGCTCGCGGGGCCCGCTCGGGCGCGATCAGGGTTCCCTCGGCACCTGCCTGGGTGCCGGTGGCCGTGATCGCTACCCCGATCGCGATGATCGCCAGGATGGCTCCAGTGCCCGGCGCCAGGGCCTCGCCGGCGAGGACCGCCAGGATCGCCGCGATCGCACCCTCGGTCGAGGCGATCGTCACGACCACGGCGACGGCGCCAACGCGGTACGCGGCATAGGTCATCAGGAGTCCAATCACGTTGCCCAGGCCGGCCAATACGAACCAGAACAGGGCGCCCCGGCCAAAGTCCGGGGCCGGCGCCGCGAACAGCGCGACCGGCAGGACAACCATGAATCCGACCGCCATCGCCCAGGCGACGGTCGAGGGCGCGCCGATCAGCCGGCTGGCTCGGGCCGAGGTCAGCACGGACACGGTGAACATGACGGCGGCACCAAGGCCACCCAGAATGGGGATCATCGAGCCAAGTGTGACGGACCGGGCGGTCCTGCTGCTCTCCACCGGCGTGTGTGCTGTTGGTGCGCCCAGAGCGACAGACGCCGCGATCCCGGCACGGCCATGGACGTGCTCCAGGTCGAGTCGCTCCAGTTTGTCCCAACCCACGCTCAACCAAGGGATCAAATCGCATCTCGATGGAAGCTCGGTGGCCCGAATCGGAGGCCGTGGCCTCCGAAACATGCGTTTTGTTGCGTGGAGAGCACCATCTGCGTCGTGGTCATTCGACCGGTCATCAGGGGCCAGGGCTCGACAACGACGGAGCAACGTGGCCGTCGAACGGGGCTTCTGGTACCATTCGCCCGCCCTTGTCGGGTCGTACCCTGAGCACCCCCGGCAGCCCGTCTCGTGCATCCATGAGGTTTGAACTTGGCCAGGAAGCCCCGCGGCTGGACCGGCGCTCGAACTCCCTCTGCGCTCAAGCGCGTGCGCACCGCCGAGCGCCGGGCGGAGGTCAATCAGCCACGCCGTAGCGCCGCCAAGACGCTCGTCTCGAAAGCCGTCAAGGTCGCCACCGGTGGCCAGGTCGGTGACGCGGTCCAAGCCCTCAAGGACGCGCTGAGCGCGCTCGATCGAGCCGCGAAGGCCGGCGCCATCCATGCCAATGCCGCCGCCCGCCGAAAGTCACGGCTCACGCGCAAGGTGAACGCAGCGCTCGGTGGCGCCCACGTCCAGACCGCGCCGAAGCTGACCAAGACGACCGGCAAGGCCGCGGCCGGGAAGGCCGCCAAGGCGCGCATCGCGCTGGCCAAGGCGGACAAGGCCAAGGGTGCTCAGACGGCCGCTGGCAAGGCTCGCGCGGCCCTGAGCAAGACCGCCCGGGCCGAGGCAGCTGCCAGCGCCGCGGCAGCCGCAGCCAAGGCCGAGTCCAAGGTCCAGTCCAGGACCGCGACCACGTCGGCGAAGCCGGCCCGCGCAGCGACGAAGAAGGCCGCCGCCACCAAAACCGCGAGCAAGACCGCCCCGGCTGCCAAGGCGGCCGCCAAGAGCCCGACAAAGGTGGCCACGCCCAAGGCTCCCGCCCGGGCCAAGACTCCCGCCAAGACTTCGGCCAAGAAGTCCGAGGTTTAGCGACACAAAGCCGAAACCTCGCACGGCAGCAACCCCGGGATCGATCAGGAGTGACAACCCGGCGGGCCCGCTCCTGAGCTTGCTTTCGGGCTACGCGATCGACTGACCAGGCGCCACGGCGTGCCCGTCTGGTGGACGGGTGATCGCAAAGGTGAGGCCGCCGAGCAGGCCGGTCACCGTCGTGATCGCGAGGAGGAGGCCGGCCGTAGTCAGCTGCTGATTCCAGTAGAAACGGGAGAACGACGCCGGGTCGGTCACCCCGACGGCCGCCAGCTCGGCGGCCTTGCCCGCGTCGAGATAGCGCTGGTAGACACAATCGGCACCCGAAGAGCAGCTGATCGGACCGCCCAGGCTGCCATCGCGGTAGCCCGAATCGGCGGTGAAGAAGAGGAGCTTCACGGCGAGCAGCAGACCGGCCAGGGTCAGCCCGGTGATGACCCCCGCGAACAGGCCGTTGGTGATCACCCGGCGCCATGCGCCCCGGGTTCGATTCGAGCGCTGGTTGGCGTAGTAGCCGATCATCAGTCCGGCCAGTGGCGTGAGCAGCCAGTAGATCGGCTCGATCGGAATGACGAGCAGGAAGCTCACCCCAATCGTCACGGCCATGCCGATCCCGACGTACGCTGCGGTGATCGCCCCGCGATCGACGAACCGGGTCAATGCGTGCTCGACAACGCAGCCCGGCCGAGGTAGCGACTCGCGTCACCGAGCTCGCCCTCGATCCGCAGCAGGCGGTTGTACTTGGCCACCCGCTCGGACCGCGAGGGGGCGCCGCTCTTGATCTGGCCCGTGCCCATAGCCACCGCGAAATCAGCGATGGTCGTGTCCTCGGTCTCACCCGAGCGGTGGCTCACGACCAACGCCCAGCCGGCGCGCCGGGCGAGGTCAACCGCGTCGATCGTCTCGGTGACTGTGCCGATCTGGTTGAGCTTGATCAGGACGGCGTTCATCGCCCGCTCTTCAATTGCGCGGGCAATGAAGCGCGGATTGGTCACCAGGATGTCGTCGCCGACGAGTTGGATCTTCGAGCCGAGGCGCGCCGACAGCTCGCGCCAGCCGGCCCAGTCGTCCTCACCCAACCCGTCCTCGAGCGACACGATCGGGTACTTCGCGACCCAGCGTTCCCAGAGGTCGATCAGCTCGCCCGAATCGAGCGTCCGGTCCTCGCGGGCCAGATGGTACCGGCCGGTCGTGCCCTCGACGCCGGTGCCCTCGACGAGGATCGAGCTGGCGGCCGGGTCGAGCGCGATCGCAACCTCCTCGCCCGGCCGATAACCAGCCTTCTCGATCGCCCGCAGGATCAACTCGACGGCCGCCTCGTTCGAAGCCAGCGACGGGGCGAAGCCGCCCTCGTCACCCTGACCAGTGGCATGACCCTCGTCATGGAGGATTCCCCGCAATGCAGCGAAGATCTCGGCCCCGGCCCGCAATGCGGCCGAGAACGATTCGACGCCAACTGGCATCACCATGAATTCCTGGAAGTCAGTCGAGTCCTGAGCGTGCTTGCCGCCGTTGAGGATGTTGAACTGCGGGACCGGCAGGATCCGAGCACCGACCCCGCCGAGGTAGCGGTAGAGCGGCACGCCGTACGACGCAGCAACTGCGTGGGCACAGGCGATCGAGACGCCCAGGATGGCGTTCGCACCCAGCTTCGCCTTGTTCGGGGTCCCATCGAGCTCGATCAGGGTCGCATCGATCCCGACTTGGTCTTCGGCATTCCGGCCGATCAGGTGAGGAGCGATCTTGTCGGTGACGTTGGCGACGGCCTTGAGGACGCCCTTGCCGCCGAAGCGGGTCTTGTCGCCGTCGCGGAGCTCGACCGCTTCGTTCGCCCCGGTCGACGCGCCCGATGGCACGGCCGCGCGTCCCAGCGCGCCGTCGTCGAGGACCACATCCACCTCGATCGTGGGGTTGCCTCGCGAGTCCAGGATCTGGCGGGCTTCGATGTCGACGATCTGGCTGCTCATCGAAGGGTCTCCGTGCTCACGATCGGGGCGATATCCGTCGCTTCGGGCCGGTCCAGGAGGACGGCGATCCCAGGCAGCTCACGGCCTTCGAGGAACTCGAGCGAGGCTCCGCCGCCGGTCGAGATGTGGGTCATCCGCCCGGCCAGGCCCTGCTGGGTCACGGCCGCCACCGAGTCGCCGCCACCGACGACCACCGTGGTGCCGGCATCCGCCCGATCAGCGAGGTAGCGCGCAATGGCGTTGGTTCCGTGGGCGAATGACGGGATCTCGAAGACGCCCAGCGGCCCGTTCCAGAAGACAGTGCGGGCGGGCTCCAGGGCCTCTTCCATAAGGGCGAGTGTCTGGCGGCCGATATCGACGACGTGCCAGGACGCGGGGATCTTCTCGGCCGACAGCGTCTTGTACTCGGTGCCTTGGGTGACTTCCTTGGCCACGATCACGTCGACCGGCAGGACGATCCGGACGCCCTTGCCGTCGGCCGCAGCCAGGATCCGGCGGGCTTCGTCGACCCGATCGGGCTCGGCCAGACTCTTGCCGACGCTCTTGCCCTGGGCAAGCAGGAACGTGTTGGCCATCCCGCCACCGATGATGAAACCGTCGACTCGATCCATCAGGTGCTCGAGGACCGCAATCTTGCCCGACACCTTGGCCCCGCCGATCACCGCGAAAAAAGGCCGGGCGGGATCCTCGAGCAGGTTCGAGAGCGCCTTGATCTCCGCCTCCATCAGCAGGCCGGCGTAGGCCGGCAGGAACTTCGTGATCCCCACAGTGGAGGCATGAGCACGATGGGCCGTCCCGAAGGCGTCGTTGACGTACAGGTCCCCGTAAGCGGCCAGGGCTCGGGCAAAGCCCGGATCGTTGGCCTCCTCCTCGGCATGAAAGCGCAGGTTCTCCAGGAGGAGCGCCTCGCCTGGGCGCAACCGACGAATGGCGTCTTCGGTCCCGATCCCCAGGGCGTCGCCGGTGCACGGGATGCTCATCCGAAGGAGCAGGCTGAGACGCTCCGCGACCGGTCGAAGGCGGAGACCGTCCTGCACCTTGCCATCCGGTCGTCCGAGGTGGCTAGCCAGGATGAGCCGAGCCCCCTGGGCGAGCAACGCCCGGATCGTCGGCACGGCGGCCCGGATGCGCGAGTCGTCGGTGACCTTGCCATCCTGCAGCGGCACGTTGAAATCAACACGAACGAAGACACGCTTGCCGCTCGCGTCGACGTCCCGGATCGTCAGCTTGTCCATGTCGGTGGCCGCTCCGTCAGGCGACGCTGACAGGCAGGCGCTCGGCCACGAAGCGGATCAGATCCGCGACGCGGCAGCTGTAGCCCCACTCGTTGTCGTACCACGAGATCACCTTGACCATCGTCCCGCCTAGCACCATGGTCGACTCCGCGTCGATGATCGAGGAGCGGCTGTCGCCCCGGAAGTCGGTCGACACGAGCGGCTCGTCGGACACGCCGAGGATCCCCTTGAGCGGCCCAGCGGCCGCCTCCCGGAAGGCGGCATTGACCTCCTCGACCGTGGTTGGCCGAGCCAGGTCAGCGGTGAAGTCGACCACGCTGACCGTGGGTGTCGGGACACGCAGGCTGAAGCCGTCGAACTTGCCCTTCAGGTCCGGGATCACGAGCGCCAGCGCCTTGGCTGCTCCGGTCGTCGTCGGGATGATGTTCAGGCCGGCCGCCCGGGCGCGCCGCGGATCCTTGTGGGCCACGTCGAGGATGCGCTGGTCGTTGGTATACGAGTGGATCGTATTCATCAGGCCGCGCTCGATCGTCCAGTTGTCGTGGACGACCTTGGCAGCCGGGGCCAGGCAATTCGTGGTGCAGCTCGCGTTGCTGATGACGTCGTGGTGGGCCGGGTCGTAGCGATCCTGGTTGACGCCCAGAACGATCGTGATGTCCTCGTTCTTGGCCGGGGCGCTGATGATCACCTTGCGGGCGCCGGCGGTGATGTGGGCCCGGGCCTGGGCCGCGTCGGTGAAAAGGCCGGTCGACTCGAGGACGATGTCTACCCCCAGGGCGGCCCACGGCAGGACTCCAGGATCGCGCTCCTTGAGGACCCTGATCTCGCGGCCGTCGATGATCAGCGCATCGTCGGTATGGTCGACTGTGCCTGGGTACGACCCGTAGGTGGAGTCGTGCTTGAAGAGAAGGGCGTTGAGGGACGTCTCGACGAGGTCATTGACGGCCACAACCTCAATATCCGGGGCGCGTTCGATCAGCGCCTTGAGCGACTGGCGACCGATTCGGCCGAAGCCATTGATCCCGACCCGAACGGTCATCGTGGCGTACCTCCTGGATGACGTCGGCCGCGGCAGGCACCGCACCGAGGTGGTTGATGAGCAGTTAGAGTTTCAGGCTCGAACTCACCGGCCGACGACTGCCATCAGTCATCGAAACATGCGACGTTCGGCTTGTGGATGCATCGTACGACGCCGCGGCAGTCATGGCCGCCTGGAGGACTGGGTCGCGCCGAGCCGAGCCCGACCGCGCCGCCATCGCTCATCCTGAAGGCGGCCGCTGACAAGGGGCTGGGACCCAGCCAGGCTCACATCCGGTCCGAGCTCGGCGGGGACGACTCGGACCCGGCCACCAGGCGTGGCGAATGCGCCCCGCCTGATCTCGTCACGAGCCGGCCCCAGCAGTCGATCACCCTGATGTTCGGCGATCGAACCGCCGACCACGATGAGCTCGGGGTTGAAGGCGTTGACGAAGCCGGCACAGGCCATCGCGAAGGCATGCCGGGCGTGGGCCATGAGTCCGGCGCAGACAGGATCGCCGGCAGCCTCGCCCTCGGCCACGTCCCGCGCGTCTAGCGCGGCTGGTCCTTCGGGACTCACCGCGGCGCGGGCGGCAAGAAACGGCGAGCTGCCATCGGCGACCGCGGCGCGGGCGTCCCGGGCCAGGGCCACGCCCGAGGAAATCGCCTCGAGATGGCCGGTTCCGCCGCAGCCGCAGAGCGGGCCGTCGAGCTCGACCGAGACGTGGCCAAGCTCGCCGGCCATGCCGTCCGGGCCGTGGAGCAGCTGGCTGGCGATCACGATCGCCCCACCGAACCCGGTCGATACGGTGAGGTACAGGAAGTCGTCGACGTTGCGCGCCGCGCCGAACGCCTGCTCGCCCAGCGCCGCAACGTTCGTGTCCCGATCGAGATAGACCGGCAGGCCGAGCGCCGCCTCCAGCTCGGTCGCGAACGGGATGTCGTGAAAATCCGGACCAAGGTTGGGCGGGCTGACGATCACGCCCGTCCACGGGTTGATCGGCCCTGGCGACGACACGCCAATGCCAGCCAGCGCGGCCCGAATCTCCAGCGGCGCATCGGTCCGCGCCGCGGCAAGCGTCTCGATACAGGCTCGAACGACCGCATCGGGACCGAGCTCACTCGGCGTCGACGTGGCGTGGCGGGCAATCCGGCTGCCATCGGCCAGGATCACTGCAGCCCGGACCTGCGTGCCACCGAGGTCAAGGGCGAGAACCGGTGCGTGAAACAGTGGATCGTCCCTCGCTCGGATGCATCCGGGGCAGCTTCACTCTAGCAAAGCAGCAGGAAACCCCCGCCGGCGTTCGGCGGGGGTTTCCTGTGCCTTGCCCTGGGCGATCAGCCGCCGATCCTGAAGACCTTGCCGCCGCAGATCGGGCAGGTGCCCTGGATCGCCGGCTTGCCGTTCTTCATCGTGATCTTCTGGGCATTCTTGACTTCGACCTTCTTCTTGTCCTTGACGCAATAGGCCTCGGCCATTCCGGGTCTCCTCTCCATGAAATCCTCGGCGTTGCGAAGCGCTCGCTCCGCATCCGCCCCTACGTTCCGGTCCACAGGGACGGCCGCCAGCGATCCGTCCCAGCGCTGCGCTTCTGACGCTCCATTGCGGCGAGGTTCCGGAGCCCTTCAAGCCCGGTCTCGACGCAGGCCGCCTCTGCGCGGCTCCTGGCTTCGCCGACTGCAAAGTCGCCCGACGGCCGATGTGCGTAGACCGCACATACGACGCCTGCCCGACACCCAGCCAACCCGGCCAGGACCAGTAATGCCGATGCCTCCATCTCGAAGTTGAGGACGCGCTGGCGCGCCATCTCCTCGGCGAGGTCAGGGTAGCGGATGGGCAGCTGCGGTATCGGACGCCCTTGCGCACCGAAGAACCCAGGAGCCGTGGCCGTTATCCCGACGTGTGCCCGGTGCCCAAGCTTCGCCGCAGCCTCGACGAGCGCCGCGACCGCCTCATAGTCGGCGACCGCAGGATACCCATCGTGCACGAAGAAGCTTGTCGTCGCCTCGAGCCGGACGGAGCCGGACGAGATGATCAGGTCGCCGACGGCGATCTCCGGTTGGAGCGCGCCGCACGACCCGACCCGGATGAAGGTCGGACGTTCCGTAATCGCCAGGATCTCCGCTACTACGATCTCGACGTTATCGGCGCCGATCCCGGTCGAGACGACCGAAATCCGCTCGCCGCGATACGTCCCGGTGACCGAGGCGAACTCCCGGTGCCGCCACTCGCCCTCAATGTTCTCTAGGCGCGTGGCGATCCGATGGGTCCGATCAGGGTCGCCGGGGAGGAGGATGTACTCGGCCAGGTCCCCCGGGCCGAGTCCGATGTGGTACTGCCGTTCTCCGGCGGGGAGTGCGACGCGGTGATCCGCGTTCGGCAAGACCTCGTCCCTCGCTCGCGTAGGGCTTCGCTGGCGCGAAACTCGGCCGAGGATAGACCCGCGCTTGAACGAGCGTCAACTCGGCCCGAGCGTAGGGCGGGAACGCGGAAGGTCATCGGGCCCCGGCCGCCTGGCCGCTCGGGCGCCGCGTCGGACCAGCGGAAGCGCGATCGCCAGGGCCACGATCGCCCCAAGGAGAGCCAGGCCAAGAGCCTCGAGCAGGCTGGTCAAGCCCGAGCCGGCCGGTTCATCGATCGTTGAAC
The DNA here is from genome assembly GCA_003152165.1 of Chloroflexota bacterium. GTDB lineage: Bacteria > Chloroflexota > Limnocylindria > Limnocylindrales > CSP1-4 > Palsa-1033. The sequence goes on along the minus strand of PLZO01000081.1, from coordinate 20,786 downwards.
CGGCATCGGCCGCCCCATTCGTCGGCGCTTCCGGGTGACGCGTCGGTCCGGCCGACGGGCCGGCCGCCGCCGATGCCCCCGCGGCCGAGAGCGTCCCGGCGTTGGGATCGCCGGTCTGGGCGACACCGTTTGCATCGCTGACGAGGAGATACGGGCCGCTCGTGTCCGACTCGACCAGCCCTGTGGCTTCGAGCGGATCGCCGAACCTCGACGAGATCGAGATAGGGTGCCGCAGCGCCGGTGAGGATGAGACGGCCCGTGGCGGAGCCATCGTCGAGCGAGATGACCGCGCCATCAACCCGGGTAACGAGGCCTCCGACCCGGACAAGCTGACCGCGGCGGAACGCCAGATCGCGCAGGTCGACGCCCGGTTTGCCTGACGCCCCCGGCGAACTACCGAAGGCGCCGCCGACTGCGGCAGCCGGACCAGACGCCGTCCCGGTTCCGAAGCCGGCTAACGGGGCCCGCCGAACGGCCGGTCGGCCCTGGACGAACCGGTCGGCCATTCGAATGAGAGATCGGACACCGAGCGAGGATCGATGGCGAAGCGCTGGTCAATCGCCGACGGGTACGCCGGCCGAACGATCCCGACGATCGTGACCCGGCGATCCTCGTGCACTCGGCCGACGGCGATCCGGGAGCCAGCCAGGCCGACAACCGGGATCGGGGTCGAACCGATGATGAGGTCGGCTCGCCAGCGCACTCCGAGCCGGTGCACTGCTTCGAATCGGCCGCTGACCTGGACGAGGCGCCACTCGAGCTCGGGGCCGGGCGCAGCCGTGAGCCGAAGCGGGAGTGGCTGGCTCGCCGAGCCGAGCCAGCCACGCTGCTTGCGCTGAGGCGCGGCGACGGCCACGCCGCTCGATCCCGGCCGGCATCTGCTCGGAAGCGGACGTTCCGCCAGCGACGACCTCGGCAATTAACAAGCCGGTAGACGGCGGCCAGGCGACCCCTGGAGCTTCGCCGGTGGCCGCCACAGGCGCGGCGGTCGTCGGCGCCGCCGCCAGGACGAGCGCGGCCACCGACCAAATCAGAACGAATGCGGCCAGGGCCGCACGCTGGGCTCGAACCATCTACGACCTCCCGGCGGGGATTCGCGAAGCGGACCTCGGTTGTCGCGCTGCGCCCTTACTCGGTACTCACCTGAGCCTGCACGAGCTCTGCGTCGAGGCGTAACCGGCTGGGCCGGTCCGTTCGGGGAGCGGGCCCGCCGGTCGATCGACCTGGCTTTCGTCTACGATGACGCCCGGACCCGAACCGGCTCTCCGCCGCCAGGCCCCGTTGTCCGAGATCGCCCAGCAGGAGGCACCGTGGCCCGCGCCAAGAGCACCGATCGCGCCGAAGCCCGTCGCCGCCATCGTGCCGCGACGGCCGCCGCTGTGGCCGAGAGTCCTTCACTCGCCGTCCCATCGGCCGCGGCGCGAACCAGCACGGGCGCGTCTGGCCCGGCAGGCCCGGCGCGGACGGGCATCTTTGGATCGTTCCGGGGCGCAATCCGGCCGATCCACCTGCGCGAAGACCTGCTGGACCTGCCCCGCCTGGCGACGCGGACGTTCGCGATCTGGGTGCCGTCGCTTCTGATCCTGGCCGTCTTCGGATTGTTCGAGGCATCGGGCGGGAACATCTCGAACCAGAGTGTGCAGGCTCTCGCCTTCAACCTGTTCGTCTTCCCACCACCACTGGCAGCCGCCTTCCTTGCCGGGATCCTGACCCAACGCTCGAGCTACCTGGCCGGCGGGATCGTCGGCCTGCTGGCCGGGATCCTGTTCGCCACATACGTGCTGTCGGCAACCTTTGCCCCGGCCAATGGCGTCGCCGTGACCAGTGATATCAGGCTACAGAACGCGTTTTATGCCCTGCTCGTGTCGCCGGTGAGCGGGGTGGCGGTGGGCGGCTTCGCTGGTTTCTACCGGCGGTTCCTGCGTATGGCCAATCCAAACGCAGGCAACCGTCCGGCGGCCCGAGGCGCGAAGCCGACCGCCCGAGGCCGCTAGCTGTCCTCCTTAGGGTCGCACCGATCGGCTCGCCGGGCCGAGCCTGGCAATCCGACCGGCCCGGCCGGACGAAGGAAGGGTAGGACGCGTCCCGGACGATCGGCGGCGGAGGTACCGGATCTCGAACGGAGGCTCGGACCGAACGACGGTCCAGCACCGATGCCGAGGGATCCCCGGGCGCGTCCACATCCGGTCGCTCAGCCGGTTCGCCGTCCGCCGGCATAACCGAGCTGGCGGACTCCGGTGGGCCGACCCGGCCCGCCGACACCGGCCGCAACCTCGGGCAGCGACCGGATCTCGCGGGCGATCACGTTGACGACATCGCCTTCGCGCTGGAGCTGCCCATCCACGAGCAGCAGGGCGTGGCGCCGAACGACCCCCCGGAGGCGGGCCCAGGCATCCGGCCAGAGCGTGACGTTGACCATTCCGGTCTCGTCCTCGAGAGCCAGGAAAACCGTCCCCTTGGCCGTCATGGGGTGCTGCCTGGTGACCACCAGGCCGCCGATCCGAACCCGACCGAGGGGATGCTCGTTGAGTGCGGCATTGGGAACGGCGCCCAGCCGGCCGAGGGCGACCCGGAAGATCCCGATCACCTGCTGGCGGGCGTCCAGCGACAGGACAGCGTACGCATCACCCAGCCGCTCGGTCTCGCCGATCGGCGGCAGCTCCGGCGCGTCCGTCGCCGGGAGGCGCAGGTCGAGCGGGCGCCCCGCCGCCCGGCCCGAAGTCCCGGCCGTCCGGCGCGAGGCCACCTCACGCAGTTGCCAGAGCAGCTCCCGCCGCGGCCGTCCGATCGAATCGAGAGCGCCGGCCCGGACCAGCCGCTCGATCGTCTCCTCTGCCAGACCCGTCCGTTCGATAACCTCAGCCAGGCTGCGGTACGGACCACGGGCGAGCTCGGCGTCGAGCAGCTCGACATGTTCCTCGCCAATCCCCTTGACCAGCCTCAATCCGAGCCGGACACCCCAGCCGACCGCGCTCTCGGCTGACCAGCGCTCGCGATTCGCTGGATCCGGCAGGACGCAGGCCGGCGAACGAACCGGCTCCGGGCGGTGGCTGATGCCAAGGCCCGCCGGCAACGGTTCGCCCGGTCGACCGGTCCATTCGGTCGTCGTCCGGAAGCTCGAGGCGTTGATGTCCACCGGCAGGACCGCAACGCCGTGGCGTTTTGCGTCGTTGACCAGGACCTCGACCGGATAGAAGCCCATCGGCTGGGCGTTGACCAGGCCGACCAGGAACTGGGCGGGATAGAACAGCTTGAGGAAGGACGACTCGTAGGCGGTCCGGGCAAAGGCGGCGGCATGGCTCTTGGCGAAGCCGAATGAGGCAAACCCGGCCACTCGTCGAAAGAGCTCCTCGGCGTCTTCGAGCGGCAGGCCCTGGATCGCCATGCAGCCGTCGACGAAGCGAGCGTGGAGCTTTTCCATCTCGCGGCTCGAGCGCCAGGTACCCATCGCCCGCCGGAACCCATCGGAATCGGCCGCGCTGAAGCCGGCCACGTCGATCGCGATCCGCATGACCTGCTCCTGGTACAGGATCACGCCGAGGCTGTCGGACAGGATCGGGGCCAAGCTCGGATGGAGGTAGGTGACCGGCTCGAGGCCCTGCTTGCGGCGGAGGTAGGGATGGACGGCATTGCCCTGGATCGGGCCCGGTCGGATGATCGCCACCTCGACCACGAGGTCGTCGAGACAGTTCGGACGCGATTTCGGGAGCGTCTGCATCTGGGCCCGGCTCTCGACCTGGAAGACGCCGACCGTGTCGGCCGCCTGGAGCATCCGGAAGACCTCGGAGATATCCTCGGGCAGGCGATCGAGGTCGAGACAGACCGCGCAGTCATGCTCGATCAGCTGGACGGTCTCGTCGATCGCCGCGAGCATCCCCAGCCCGAGCAGGTCCAGCTTGATCAGCTTGATCGTCTCGACATCGCGCTTGTCGTACTGGACCACGACCCGGCCCGGCATCGTTGCTCGCTCGAGCGGCGCGATGTCGATCAGCGGCGCAGCCGTGATCAGCATGCCCCCCGTGTGGATGCTCAGATGGCGCGGAAAGCCGTCTAGTCGGGCGCAGAACTCAAGCCAGCGCTCCCAGTTGGACAGGCCGACGGTGCTACCGGCATGGCGGCTCGCCGCGTCGGAATGGCCGCCATCCCAGTGATTCGGCCGGCCGAGCTTGTCGGTCCGCCGTTCCGGCGGGAGGAGCACCCCGCTCTCCGGGTCGATCAACCGACCGTCGACCATGCCAGGCGGCTCCTCACGGGCGCCGGTCGCGGCGGCCGCGTACCCCGTGCCGCGTCCGGATTGGAGCCAGGCGACACTTGCCGGGGAGTCGCCCGGTCCGCCCTTGTCATTCGCCGATCCGCCGGCTCGAATCGCGGGCTTGCCGGCAAGACGGAGCTGGCCCATCCGGTCGGTCAGTCCACGCGCCTCGGCCATGGGCGTGATCGGATCGGCAGGTCGATGAAAGAATTCGGCGAAGCCGCCTTCTGCCTCGAGGTCACGTCGGACCATCACTGAGTCGTAGGTCTCGAGAGCCTTGGCGACCCGGTCGACGAGCGGTCGCGGAAAGCCAAGGGCCACGCCCACCTCGCGTACGACCGACCGGGCCCGGTAGGTCACGATGTTGCAGACCATCCCGGTATGCTCGGTGCCGTAGCGCCCGTAGACGTACTGGATAACCTCCTCACGGCGCTCGGATGAGAAGTCGATGTCGACATCCGGGTAGGTCGTCCGGCCCTCGTTGATGAACCGTTCGAAGAGGAGGTTGTGGCGGATCGGGTCCACCCTGGTGATCCCCAGGACGTAGGCCACGATCGAATCGGCGGCGCTGCCCCGACCCTGGGCCGGGATCCGTCGTTCACGGGCAAAGCGCATCAGGTCCCAGCAAATCAGGAAGAACTCGGCCAGGCCGGTCCGCTCAATCACTTCCAGCTCATGGGCGAGTTGGCTGAGGACGGCCGGGGTCAGCGGGTGATAGCGTCGTCGAGCGCCGGTGTTGCACAACTCGGCGAGCTGGCTGAACGGGGTCTCCCCGGCCGGGACGCTGAAACCGGGAAACCGATAGCGCTCGAAGCCGAGGTCAACCGAGCAGGCCGCGGCGATCTCGCCGGCTGTGACCAGTCCCTCCGCCCACGCCCGGGCCGTCTGCGGATCGTTCATGCCGTTCAACGGATCACCCGGCGGCAAGGCCAGGAGCTCCGCCTCGGATTTGAGGTACGACTCGCCGTCCGGCCGACGCAGGGCGGCCAGTGTCTCGAGGGTTCGACCATGGCGAATGGCCGTGACGACGTCCTGCATCTCGCGGCCTTCGGGCAGGGCGTAGTGGACGTCATTCGTGACGACACTCGGTAACCCGACCTGCTCGGCCAGGCGGGCGGTCTCGGCGACCAGCCAGTCATCCTCGGGCAGGAGGTGATGCTGGAGTTCGAGGATGAAGCCCGGCCCAGCGGCCCCCCTCCCACTCCGGGCCGACCCGCCGAAGATCGCCGCATAGCCCTCGGCAACTCGCTGCGCTCCATCGCGATCGCCGACCCGGAGTCGCCGGGCGAGCTCTCCGTCGTGGCAACCGGAGAGCGCGAGGAGCCCCTCGGCATGATCGGCGAGGAGGGCCTGGCTGAAGCGGGGCGCGCCCTTGGTGCCGGCCAGGTTCGCCCGGCTGATGAGGCGGCACAGGCTCCGATAGCCGGTCGCATCGCGGGCCAGGAGGACGAGGTGCGGGCCGCGCGACCCGGCGCCGATCCCACGAAAGTCTTCCTTGACCGGCTCGCGGCGGCCGGGCAGCCGGGTCCGTTCGGGCCGGGGCCGGGCCGGTAGGCCCTCGCTCGGGGCACGAATCGGGTCCAGGGATCGTTCGGCCGGTCGTCCCGTCGCGCGTCCCGTCGCGCCGCGAACCGGTCGCCGAGCCGGGACGACCATCCGATCGGGATCCGGCGCGAACGCATCAAGAAGCTCGATCTCCACCCCGATCACCGGATGGAGACCTGCTTCGCGGGCGGCCGAGGCAAACCGGACGACCCCGTACAGGCCCCCGTGATCGGTAACGGCGAGGCCCGTCAGACCCAGCACCAGCGCCCGGTCGACGAGCTCGTCCACGGCCGATGCGCCGTCGAGGAATGAGAAGTTCGTGTGGCAATGGAGTTCGGCGTAGGCCATGGCCAATCATCGAACACATGTTCTGTATGTGTCAACGACGGGTCCGGCTGAGCTGCCTGTGGGTGAGCAGGAAATAGGAGCCGGCGGATGAAACATTTCGGAGAGCTCAGGCGTCATTTGTGGCAGGCCAGATCGATTGCGTGCCTGGGGGTTCGCGACCGCTCTTGGCGGCGACCGGCCCGTCAGTCGGTCCGCCGACCCGGCCCCGCCGCTCGAGGACGAGCGAGGGTGCCCACGAGGCCCCGTCGCCAGGGGCGACGGGGCCTCGCACAACGTTCCGAAGCCAGCTGGAGCGTGCGTCCGGCAGAGACTTTCCGGAATAGCACTGGGGGTGGTCGGATGGGAGAACCGTCGTCGTTTCCTCGCCCAATTTCGACGCCAGGCAACTCTTCCGTGCGTGGGCTGGCGCGCGATGGGGCAGAATCGGCCTCATAGCCGCCTCACTTGTTCCTTAGCACCGCCCCCGGCGATAACCCGGAAGCATCAGACTGGGCTCTGGGCACTGGCAACATCGCCGTGGAGCATTGGTCGAAGTGGCCGGGTACAGTACGCAGCGATGCATCTCCGAATTCGCGATGTGCTCGGCGCGGCCTGCCTGGCCGGCGTGCTGATCGGGCTGGTTGTCCTGTTTGTCGTGGGCAACATCCCGAAGTAGCGCCGTTGCCGCCCACCTTCCGGAGCATCGCTGCTCAGTCGTAGACGCGCTCGAGGTGCCATGAGCCGTCGAGGCGGTCTAGGTAGACCAGTGCCAGCCAGCGCGGGCCGACGACCTTGAAGTAGTCCCGGGAAATCGGCTGGCGCCACCAGGCCTCATCGACTCGCCAACGGTTGCAGACCTCGACGGCCTCGCGCCGACCGGCCCAGCGAAACGCGACGAGCCGGCCCGCAACGTCCAGCTCCGCGTCGATCAGGGGATGCTCGCGCAGGAGCCGGGTCATCGGGCGATCTCGACCGGGTGCCAGATCCAGCGCCCTTCGGCCAGCGGGGCCTCGGGATCCGCCAGTTCCACCCGCCCGATGCGATCCTCGCCGAAGGCCAGCGCAAGCCGGGCGAGCTGCCAACGCAATCGGGAGACGCGATTCGCCTGGGGGATGAACAGGGCGAGTTGCTGGCCGCTCGCCGGGGCCACCTCAGAGAGCTCCAGCTCGAGCCGGCTCACGGCGACCGGCGGTGGTTCGCGCTCCAGGCGAGCGAACAGGAGCCGCTCGATCGCCTCGGCATCTGCTGACAGTTCCGGGAGGCGCTGCTCGACACACAGCTCGGTGGGGTTGCCGCGCCGGGCGAACGCCGGGTCCAGGCTGAGTCGCAGCTCCACCCGCCCGGTTGCCGCTCCCCGAGCGACAAGCTGGTCGGCGAGCGCCGCGGTCAGGCGGTGGAGGACGAATCGAAGCGGCTCGAGCTCCTCGATCGCCGGCTCGAGGCCGATCCCCAGGCGCAGTCGCTCGGGGGTACGGCGTGGCCGGAACGGCTCGAGCTCCTCACCGATCGCCCGGGCATGGATCCGGGCACCCTCATCGCCGAATCGGGCGACCAGGGCCGATCGGGCGATCCCGGCCACGGCATCGATCCGATGCAGCCCGAACCGGCTGAGCCGGACTCGAACATCCTCGTCCGGGGTGAGCAGGCCGGCCGGCAGCGGTCCGAGGAAGATCGCCTCATCGCCGGGCCCCACGATCATCGCCGAGCGATCACCGGGCGCTGCGGTGGCCGCCGCCACGGTCGCGGCGAAGCGTGTCCCGGCGATGCCAACCCGGGGAGCGCCGGGGAGGATCGGGGCGAGCGCCTCGACGAGGCGGGCGGTGAGGGCCGGTTCCACGCCCCACAGGCGCTCGAGGCCGTCCACCTGGACTTCGAGCAGGCCGAAGGCCGGATCGGCCGGATCGCTGATCCCGGCGACCCCTGGACTGAATACCGCGAGCCGTTCGAGTGCCGCCTCGATCGCCGCGGCATCCCGCTCCGGCTCGGGATCGAGGAAGGTGGCCTCAGGGGCGAGCCGGTGTGCGCTCCCGAGCGGCATCCCCCGCCGAACGCCAAGCTCGACCGCGGCCGGATTCGCGTCGAGGACGTTGCCCGTTGTCCAGGGTTGGCCGCCCAGGATCAACGGTCCGGCCGGGAACGAGGCGGAGCGGGCCCGGGCGAGACGGAGCGGCAGATGCGTCCAGAGAAGGTGGAGACGTCGCACGATCGTGTGTCCGTGAATGCAGGCTGATGGGGGCGTCTGTGGTGGCGCGCGGGCCGGCCAGGCCCGTGATGGGCAAGCTGGCCAGCGCCGTGTCCGGCGTGCCGCGCGGATCGGCGAGGAGTGCGTCGCGCTCGAGGCAGGCGTCTCGACCGCCGCCCTCGGCGTACAGGATCCGCAACTCTGCCCGGCGACCCGTCGGCCCGAACCGATTCCGGCCGACGACCACCTCGGTGCGCTGCCCGACGACATCCCGACCGAGCCGGATCCACGATCGACGGGCCAGCTCCAGCCGGAGCGCTGTTGATGCAGCGACGGCGGCAGTCAGCTCCTGCCCGAGTCCCGGTGGCTCGAGGACGACGAACAGTACGCCTGCCCGGCGGGCGAGCGCGGCGAGACGCTCGAGGCGATTGGCCAGGCTGGGCGGACGTTTCGGCGGATGGCCACTCCGGGGGCCGTTTCTCGGCGCCGGTGGATCGTTCCGTGGACCGGGCCGCGGCGGGTTTTGCGGGGAGTGACCGGTTCGAGCGTGGTCTGGCAGGTCGATGACCAGGACATCCACCGATCGGCCCGCCAGCAGCGACCCGGCCATCGCGATCCCTTCGTCCGGCGATTCCGGCTGCAGGACGACGAGCCATTCCAGCCGGACCCCGCGGGCAACCGCCTCGACCGGATCGAGACTCCGGGCAAGGTCTACCCAGGCGGCAATCGCGCCACCGGTCTGGGCCTCGGCAACCAGCCGCAGGGCCAGGGTCGTCTGGCCGCTCGAGGGCTCCCCGCATAGCGCGACCGCTGCATCGCGCGGCATTCCCCCCGGGCCGAGGATCGCATCGAGGGCGGCGAAGCCGGTCCCGATTACCCGATCCGCATCAGCTGGCCGAGGCTTCACTCGAGGCAGGCCGCCTGGCAGGGCATCCGCCAACTCGCCGAGCGCCGAATCCTCGGCCGCCTCGGGGGCGATGGCGAGCGATCCGATCACCCGCGGAGCTGCCGCTCCCCAGCGCGTCCGAAGGGATGCGAGAGCGGCCGAGACGTCCGGGGAAAGGCTCGCCATGGGTCATTGATAATCGAACAAATGTTCTGTATTGTCAAGGTCAGCGACCCCTGAGCACGCATCATGGACGTCGTTGAGACCCACGAGTATCGAGCAGCAGACGCCGAAGGCAGATCCTGCGCTGGCCTCTGCTACACTCGGCGGCGGTCCCGAGGCGCCAGGAAACGCCGCCCGGTTCGACCCTCGGTGGGGATGTAGCTCAGCTGGCAGAGCGCCGCGTTCGCATCGCGGAGGCCAGGGGTTCGAGTCCCCTCATCTCCACCAATTCCTCTCGCCGCTCTACCCCGCTGCGCCGGCCTTCGTGCCATAGCGCCTGACGTCCGCAGCGAGATCGAGGGTGCGGACCACGCCCCGGGTCTCGTCCTCGCCCCAATCCTCACGCGGCACGCGCCACATCACCTCGAACTCGATCCCGTCCGGATCGCGACCGTAGAGCGACTTTGAGACGCCATGGTCGCTCGCCCCCGTGAGCGCGCCTACGCCCGACAGCCGTTCGGCGGCCGCGGCCAGATCCTCGATCGTCGCCACTTCCCAGGCGAGGTGGTAGAGCCCGGTCGAGCCGCGCGGCGGCCGCGGCGCGCTCGGCCCGACCGAGAACAGGCCGAGGTCGTGGTGGTTGTCCGTGTCGCTTGACGGCGAACGCAGGAAGACCGCATGGCCGCCGAACTCGCGGCTGACCTCGATGAAACCGAATGCGTCTCGATAGAAGTCAGCCGAGGCTCCGGCATCGCGGACATACAGGACGGCATGATTGAGGCGAATGACGGCGGACATGGCCCACCCTCCCTGGATACGAACAGCGGCGATTGAGGGCTACTCGTCAACTTTGCCACGACCGGGCCGATCAGACCGTCGGATCAGGTTGAGGCAGGATCCTCGGCGAGGACCGAATGGAGCTCGACGGCGTGGTCGCGCAACCAGCGCCGCCAGTGCCGATGGTCCGGCTGGCGCGATCCGACGAGTGCCCAGAACGTCGGGCCGTGGCCGAACACGCGCAGGTGGCAAAGCTCGTGGACGACGGTCGTTTCCAGGGCCTCTGGCGGCGCGAGGATGAGCCGCCAGCTGAGCGCCACCCGGCCCGTCCGCGAAGCGCTGCCCCAACGGCTGCGCGGATCGCGGATCACGACGACCGAGGGATGAACGCCCAGGCCAGGCGCATGGCGGGCGATCACGGCCTCGATCTGGATCACCGCGCGGCCGCGCAGCCAGGCCTCGAGGATCCGGGCCGGGCGGCGCCGATCGCGAGTCGCGAGCTCGAGAATGATCGTGCGGCTGGTCCCCAGCACGTCGGCATCCTCGATCCGGACACCGGATCGGGCCAGGTCTCTGCGTGGGCCGACGATCCGGATCCGGTGAGCCCGGCCACGGTATGGCAACAGGGCCCCGTCGCGGAGCTCGCCTGCCGCGAGGCCAGCGGTCAAGCCCGCCACCCGGGACCGTTGGCGGGCCTGCCGAACGAGATGGGTCCGGATCCACGTTTCGCGCTCGCGCAGGAACGACTCCACCGAGGCCAGCGCATCCCGGGCACCCGGTCGGCGGGCGGGGACGGTCACGATCACCCCGCGCAACGGGTCGACCGTCACCCGCACCCGCCGAGCCCGGGCTGAACGCCGCAGGATGTAGTCGAGCGAGCCACCGGGCAGGGCAAGCTCGGCGGCTTGCTCGCTCGGGCTGGTCACCTGGCGGGCACGGGCGGGATCACCCGCCGATGGTGCCACACGCAAGACTCCCTGGGCGACTCACCCGAGCGGGCTATCTCGGGGCATCTATTTCTCCGCCGCGATCCCAGGCGGATCGTCGGCCGGAACGAGCCGTGATCTGGGGCTAGCCCTGGAGCGTCACCGCCGCCGAAGTGCCCAGGACCATCCCGTTTGCGTCGAGCGCTCGGACGGCCAGCAGCGGACCGCCCGGCTTCACGGCAAGCACGGTTTCGAAATCCGTCCGGGGAAATGTGCCCAGAGAGGCCAGCTGACTTGGATCAGCCCCGCTCATGACCTCCCAGGTGACGACCTCGGTGGCGCCGTTCCAGCTGGCATAGACAGTGACGGTGCCGTTATTGGGGGGATCGACGGCCACCGCCGGCTGCGCCGTCGGACGCGCCATCCAGGGAAAGCGGAAGCAGCGGTAGGACTGGATCGAGCCACTGAAATCGGCATCGAACAGGAGTTGACCATCGGCCGAAAACTCCGAGGCGTAGCCCGTGCTGCCCCAGCCAACGAACACGTTGCCGTTGGGCAGGACCTGCATGTTGCCCTGGCTCATCGCCATCTTGGCATGGGGATGGAGGTACGAGCGAACCAGGGTGGCCGTCTTCGCCACCTCGTCGACGTTCAGAACGATCGCCCGCGACGTGCCGGGCCCACTGCCGTCGTCGAAGATCGTGATCGTCCCATCGGGGTGCCGGCGCGCGTCATGCTGCAGGGCGAACTTGGCTCCGTCGCCCATCTGGAAATCGGAGTTCGTGCCGCCCAGCCGCCACAGGATCGCGCCGGTCGTTCGGTCGACCTTGTAGACCGTCGAGGTATTGCGCGCCGACACCAGCAGGTTGCCGTCGGTATCCTGCTCGATGGCGTTGACGTGGGTCGTGTCGTATACCGCCTCGACCGGTGCAGCGGTCGAGTCTGCGCTAGTGGTCGCCGCGGGGCTGGCGGTCGTCGTCGGAGCCGGCAGGACCGACTCGTCTGGCGCGATGTGGTCGGCGCTATGCCATTCTAACAGGAGGGTGCCTGTAGCAATGTCGACCTCCTCCACGACGCAATCCCAATTTTGCCAGGGCGGAGGCGTCGCCCCAGCTGGGTTCGGGACCGCCAGATCGGTCAGGATCAGGGCGGTCTCGCGGGGGGTGATCTGGAACTCGTGGATATCGGCTTTGCGCCCGGCGCCGGCCCCGAACCGAAGAAGCTCGGTGTAGGTGTCATCGACGATGACCAGCTGGCCCGATCCGTAGCCGCCGTTCACGCTGCCTTCCCACCACGTCAGGACGGGATTGCCGCGGTATTGGGCCACCCGGAAATTTGCCGCATACGAACCGGTGTCTGGACGGATCCAAACCGGCTTGCCCGCGTTATCGGTGACCAGCAGGCCGTCAGGAGCCAGACCATTGTTGGGGGTCAGGAAGACGAGGCCGGGTGCCACCGCGCCGACCGGAGCAGCCACCGCCACCGGCGCCGAACTGAGATCCGGACGAGAGCGATAGCGACGGCGAACCACCTGGGCGGCTGAACCAGCCGGAGACGGGCTGCTGCTCCGGGCAGCACCTGCCGAGCCGGCCTCGATCGCGACCGCACCGAGCGCGGTGGCGCCGACAATGAGAACGCCGCCGGCCTGCAGAAACCGCCGACGGGTCCAGCCGCCTGCAGCTGAGTCGGGCGTGCTCATCGGCCCAAGTCTAGCGATTTGGCCTGACATGATCCTGACAATGGCACCGGGCAATCGGTGAGACTGACCGAATGGGTGCCCCGCCGGATCGAGCCGGGCCCGCTGCTATACTGCCCCTCCACGGCGGGGCTGTAGCTCAGCTGGCAGAGCGCTTGCATGGCATGCAAGAGGTCCGGGGTTCGAATCCCCGTAGCTCCACCATCCATCTTCGCCATCATTTCCTCACCCCTCGACGCGGCCGGCGGCCCACCGGGGGGTTCGGCATTTCGAGGCCCGACGTGACCATGCGCGCCAGGATCGATCGCTATCAGCCTAGCGAGATCGAGCCGCGCTGGCAGGCCCGCTGGGACGAGCTCGGCCTGCACCGGGCCGACCTGGCCGACACGACCCGCCCCAAATTCTACCTGCTGACGATGTACGCCTACCCCTCGGGCGACCTGCACATCGGCCACTGGTACATCACGACCCCGACCGACGCGATCGCCCGGTTCCACCGGATGCACGCCGAGAACGTCTTCATGCCGATCGGCTTCGACGCTTTCGGCCTGCCGGCCGAGAACGCCGCGATCAAGAACCGGGTCAACCCGCGCACCTGGACGATGAAGAGCATCGACAAGATGCGGGTCCAGCTGCGGAGTATGGGCGCCTCGTTCGACTGGAGCGCCGAGGTCATCACCTGCGAACCGGACTACTACCGCTGGAACCAGTGGCTCTTCCTCGAGTTCCTGAAGGCGGGCCTGGCCTATCGCAAGAAGTCGGCGGTCGATTGGTGCCCGAATGACGGGACGCTCGCCCGCGAGCAGGTCGAAGGCACCGACCGCCATTGCTGGCGCTGCGGCGCCAAGGTGGAGAAGCGCGAGCTCGACCAGTGGTACCTGCGGGTGACCAGGTACGCGGACGAGCTGCTCGACTTCAACGGCCTCGGCTGGCCGGACCCGATCCGGATCATGCAGACGAACTGGATCGGCCGCTCCGAGGGCGCCGAGGTGACCTTCACGACGGCTCCGTCGGCGCACCATGCCGGCGGCGAGCCGCTGGGCGTGTTCACGACCCGGCCCGACACGCTCTTCGGGGCGACGTTCATGGTCCTTGCCCCGGAGCATCCGCTGCTCGGCGCCCTGACGGCGCCGGAGCGCAAGGCCGAGGTCGAGGCCTACCTGACCCAGGCCGCCGCCCGCACCGAGATCGATCGGTTGGCCGCGGATCGGGAGAAGACCGGCGTTGCCCTGGGTGCTGACGCGATCAACCCGGTGAACCAGGCTAGGATCCCCATCTTCGTGGCCGACTACGTCCTGGGCTCGTATGGGACCGGGGCGATCATGGCCGTCCCCGCTCACGACGAGCGCGACTTCGACTTCGCCACCCGGTTCGGACTGCCGATCATCAAGGTCGTGATGCCCTCGGACGGTGATCCGGACGCCGCCCTGACGAGCGCATTCGTCGAGCACTCCGCCGACGAAGTCCTGGTCAACTCCGGGCCGTTCAGTGGCCGGCCGGCGGCCGATGCGTTCGGCGAGATCGTCGCCTGGCTGGAGCAGCACGACGCGGGCAAGCCAACGGTCACCTACCGCCTGCGTGACTGGGGGTTCAGTCGCCAGCGCTTCTGGGGCACGCCGATCCCGGTGATCCACTGCGAGCGCTGCGGGATCGTGCCTGTGCCCGCGGCCGATCTCCCCGTGCTGCTGCCCGAGAACGTCGACTACGCCGGCAGCGGCGTCAACCCGTTGACCCGCGACCTCGCCTTCCTGAACGTGACCTGCCCGAGCTGCGGCGGGCCGGCCCAGCGCGAGTCGGACACGATGGACACGTTCATGGATTCGTCGTGGTACTGGTTCCGCTACCTGTCGCCCCACAAGGACGACGGTCCAATCGACCCGGCCATGGTGGCCCGCTGGACGCCCGTCGACCAGTACACGGGCGGGGCGGAGCACGCCGTCATGCACCTGCTGTATGCCCGCGAGGTCACCAAGATGATGCGCGACATCGGCCTCGTCGAGCAGGGCGAGCCGTTCCTGCGGCTGTTCAACCAGGGCCAGATCCTGGGCGCCGACGGCGAGCGGATGAGCAAATCGCGCGGCAACGTGCAGGACCCGGACGACCTCGTCGCGAGGTACGGCGCCGATACGATCCGCCTCTTCCTGATGTTCATGGGACCGTGGGACCAGGGTGGCTCGTGGAGCCCGACCGGGATCGGGGGCGTCCACCGCTTCCTGAACCGGGTCTGGACCCTGGCTCTCGATCCGCAGGGCTTGGAGGGTGGCGATCCCGACTCCGGCAAGCTGCCGGCGGGCGAGGATCGGGCGGCCGCCGAACGATCGATCCGGATGGCCGCCCACCGGACCCTGCGGGCCGTCACGGAGGAATACACAGGCTTCCGGTTCAACACGATGGTCGCCCACCTGATGGAGCTGGCCAATACGCTCTTCCGCTACCGGGGCAGCGAGGTGGCCAACGGGCCGGCCTGGGATGAGGCGATCCGGTTGTTGCTGCTGATGCTCGCGCCGGCCACGCCGCACGTCGCCGATGAGTTGTGGAACCGCCTGCGGGCCGAGGCCGGCCTGCCCGAGTCAACGATCCACCGTGAATCGTGGCCGGCCGTGGACGACACGGCGACCGCCGCCGAGCTGCGCGAGGTGCCGATCCAGGTCAACGGCAAGGTCCGCGACCGGATCACGGTGCCGGCCGGAATCGACCAGGCCGAGCTCGAGCGCCTGGTCCTGGCTCGTGACCGTGTCCGCGAGGTCCTCGGTGGCCGAACGCCGGACCGCGTGATCCATGCCGGCGGCCGGCTGGTCAACCTTGTCGTGCGCGAGAGCTGACAGGCGCGTCTTCGTCGTCTCGGGCGTCTACCCGGCGGTCTGGGCGTCGGCTCCCGGTGATTGACCGCTACCCCGGGCTCGTGCCCGGTGACGGGCGGCCTTGGCCCGGTTGCCGCAACTGGCCATGTCGCACCAGCGCCGCTGGTGCGTTCGCGATCCGTCGAAGAAGACGTAGCGACACGCATCGTCGGCACAGGTCCGCAGCCGGGTGAGCGCTTCGTCCGACCCCAGTGTCAGTGCGAGGGGCTCGGCCAGCCGAGCCAGGGCATCATCGACCGGGTCGCCGACTGCACGCTGGGCAAGCTGATAGCCGCTCGCTCCCCCGCTGTCGCGGCTCGGCCGGAGCTCCAGCACGGATCGGTGGCTCAGGACCGAATTCAGCTCGCGGATGGCCCACTCGTCGACCTGGCGGTCCTCGACGGCAGCATCCCACAGGTCGCGAAAGGCGGCCCGAACTCGGACGACCCGGGCCAGAACCGCCGCGGATTCCGCAACGCCGGCCGGGTCCATACCCACGTTGCCATGCAACCAGTCGATCGCGGCGCGGGTTGAATCGAGGTGATCGATCGGGTGCCCACGCTCGAGGTCGAANNTACAAGGCTTGACAGGTTACGCGCAAGGGCCTATTCTACGAGTAACCATTAACGGCACTCACACTGGTTATCAAGGAGACAACCGATGGACCTTTCATTGCTGGCCGGGATCGTGCTGCTCCTGGTCCTTCTGGGCATCGGAGCGACCACCGCCGGCGCGGACAGCCGGCCCGGATACGTCGACGACCGAGGCCATCACAACAGCGTTGGAGGCAACTTCTGATGTGGCCGAACTACTACGAGCTGGAGGCCCGCCGGTTGGCGGCCCAGCGCACGCGTGATGTCGAGCTAGCCGAGCTGGCGCGCGAGGCGGCCCTCTATCGGGAAACGCAGCAGACTAGCGGGCGCCACGTGCTCCGTCGAGGGGCCGCCCGGCTGGCCCTGGCTGCTGGCCGAGCTTCGGCCCGATTGGCCCGAGCTCTCGATGAGTGCGCCGTTGGCGATGGCGCAGGCATCCACTCTGGGGCGACTCGGCTAGGCTGATCGGGCAATATCCATCCGGTTTTGTTCGCGTAGAGGTGACCCGATGACCGACTCCTCCAACGACGCCACGCCGATCTCCTGGCGAGCCGTGACCTATCTGACGCCGGTCGTCGCTGCCGGCGGCGAGGCGGTGGGCGTCGTCAGTGAGATCCTCGGCTCGGACGCCGAGGATATCTTCCATGGCGTGCGCGTCCGCCTCACCACCGACTCCCGGGACGTGCTCCTGAGCGCCAACCTGGTCACGGCCCTGACCACGGCCGGGGTCGAAACGAACCTGACGCCCGCCGCTTTCGCGACGCTGCCGACCTACTCGGACGAGGCCACCTACCACCTGGTCTCGGTCGGTTGGCGGCACAAGCACCCCGGCTGGGCACGGGACTCGAAGAAGGACGAAGAGCCCGGCTGAGTCCTGGCCCATCGGCCACGGCCAAGATCGTGGCCGTACACTTTGGCCATGACTGACCTGAAATTCAGGGCGCTCTGCTGGAACCAGTACGCAACGTGGCCAGACCTGCTGCCGGTCGGCCAGCGGGCCGACCGGCTGGGCTACGACTCGCTTTGGACGTGGGTCCTGCCCGAGGTGTGCTATTAGGCAGGCGCGCACCGGACAAAGAGCGACCCCCCGACCGAAGCCGGGGGTCTTGAGCGGCTAGCCAGGGGCTAGGCGGAAAGCACCTTGCCCTTAGGAGAGCACGATGAGCAACGAACAGGTGGCACCTGAGACGAAAGGTGTCGCGGTGGAGGTACTTGCAACGGTTGACCTTGCCCGCGAGATCGAGGGCATAGAACGGCGCGAACTTCGAATGCGTATGGTGACCATCGAGCCTGGAGGCGTCTTCGGCCCGATTCACGACCACAAAGGCAGACCGGGCACCGTTTACATCTTGCAGGGAACGATCACTGACCATCGAAACGGGGTCGCTACGGACTATGGGCCGGGAGTGGGCTGGCCCGAGGATCGGAACACGACCCACTGGCTCGAGAACAGGGGAACGATTCCGGCGGTCGAGATCTCGGTCGATATCGTCAGGCAAGAGTGAATCGAGGCACTGCTGCCGAGAGTGTCACGGTGACCCGCCAGATCGGGATCACGCGTCCCGGGCTAGCGCCTGCAGCAGGCGGTCGACTCGATCTCGGCGGTCATACTCGCGAGCCGCGCGAGGCTCGAGATCGCCCTCGACCGCCCACGCGTCGCCACCTTGCCTTTCCATCACGGTCGACCCTTCCTGATCAAACGGAGCGTGAGTTGAGCGAAGTCAAGATCGGCGCCCTCTGCTGGAACCAGTACACCGACTGGCCGTCGCTGCTCGAGGCCGGGATCAGGGCTGACCGTCTAGGGTATTCCTCGCTGTGGACGTGGGACCACCTCTACCCCATCGTCGGATCCGCCGAGGGACCGATTTTCGAAGGCTGGCTGACCCTGGCGGCATGGGCCGGCGTGACCAGCAAGGTCCAGCTCGGGCTGATGGTCGGCGCGAATACGTTCCGTGAGCCGACCGTGACCACGAAGCAGGCGACCACGCTCGACCACATCAGTGGCGGCCGGGCGGTCCTGGGGATCGGTGCGGCCTGGTTCAAGGCCGAGCACACGGCCTACGGGTTGCACTACGGCGACGGGCCACCCGAGCGCCTGCGCTGGCTGGGCGAGGCGCTGCCCGTGATGCGCGGGATGCTCGACGGTACGGCCCCCAGCGCAAGTGGGCCGCGTTACGCGGCGAAGGCGATCCGCAACGACCCGCCACCCGTCCAACGCCACCTGCCGATCCTGATCGGTGGTGGCGGCGAAAAGGTGACCCTCAAACTCGTGGCTCGCTACGCCGACATGCACGACATGGGCGGCGACCTGGCCACCGTCAAGCGCAAGGACGACATCCTGCGCGAGCACTGCGCGGCGATCGGCCGCGACTTCAACTCGATCGAGCGGTCGCATGGCCTGGGCGTCGTAGTGATCCGCGACTCGCGGGACGAGGCGCGCAAGGTCGCCGCCACCCTGTTCGAGCACAACGGCAGATCGCGGATCTGGCAGGACCAGCCGGTGGGCACGCCCGAAGACGTTGCCGCGCAGCTTGCCCCGTTCGTCGAGATCGGCCGGTCGCATCTGGTCGGCGGCTTCCCGTCGCCCTACGACGAGGAGTCGATGACCCGGCTGATCACCGACGTCAAGCCGCTCCTCCAGAAATGACCGACCGGTCCTGCCTGCGCGGCGTCGCGGCCGTCGCCCGCTCCGCTGGGCGGTTCGACCGGTTCTGGGTGGGACCGGATCGGGTGCTCATGCACGCTGCGTTGCGTGACGGTGTGTGGGCCGCAGCCGAGGACCTCGGCGGGCAGCTCGCCTCGGTCCCCGCGGTCACGACCTGGGCCGAGGAGCCGATGGAGGTCTTTCGCGATCTTCGACGATGGTCGGCTGTGGGATCGCTACTGGGACGGTAGCAACTGGCACCCGTGGGAGTCGCTCGACGGCGAGCTCGAGCCGGGGTCCACACCAGCGGCGGCGGCGGCAGGTCCCGATCGGCTCGACTTGATCGCGCTGGGACGGGATGGCCGGACCTGACAGCGCTGGTGGGACGGCTCGCGTTGGGTTCCCCTGGCAGGTGGCGGAGTAGCGATAAGCCGCAGGTAAGACGGCCCGGATAAGGCGGCAGGGCCAGGTGGCCACGATGAAGCGCCGGGACGGCTGCCAGTGCAGCTGCTCGCTGCGGGTCAGCGACGATATGCGACCCCCACCCCGGCCTCCCAGCGCGGGCAGCTCCTGGGCGACGCCGGTCGACGCGTGGATCTGCCTCATGCCGGGTACGTGCCTCATGGCCAGGTGCTCCGCGTGCAATGGCCACAAGAGCTCGCCGGAGGTTCTTGCCAATGTGCCCAATCCAGCCCAACACCGCTCGGCCTGGGGTGGCTTGCCCAATCGGCCCCTGGCACGTCGCGCTGATGCCCGGCTTCCGCACCTTGCCGGAAAGCTGCCTCGCCGCAACACCGCTCGGGCAGTGAGCACCCTAGCCACGACCTGTAGCTAATTCGTAAACAGCAGGTCCTCGGTTCAAATCCGAGTGTCGGCTCCAGCCAGGTATGCCCACTGCTTCCGGGCTTCACGCCCGCGTCAGGCAGGCTCGCTATCATTCGCCTTGCGTTCCATCGATCAGGCTTTGGCCCCCGACGGAGCAGCCTCAACGAGCCAAGCAGCGCCGACTGGTCACTCCTCCGACCGTCGGCGCTGCCTCATCTCGAGCGGGCGACGCTTCGTGTTGTCGTCCTGATAACCGGCAGATAAGCTCCGCGACGATCGTCTCCTGACCCGGGCTCCGGCGTCCGGACGTCGATCCCGCTCTAGGCCACCAGCCGAGCCGGAGCGACGCGGGCTGTCTCGCGGATCCGGCGACCGATCTCGAGGGTCCGGCCGTGGAGCGGCTGCGGCGTGAGCACAATCGGGGCCGAATTACCGACTGCCGACACCGACACGAGGCCTCCCGACGGGCCGTCGGCGTCCCAGCGCCGGGAATGAGGTGGCGGGCGTCATGGTGCCCGAGGGGCCGCGTGTGGGATCCTCACAATATGAAGGCCCTGATCGCCCTCGAGGCCTACGTCGCCGAGGCGCGGGCGGCGCTCCTCGGGCCGCACGCGGACACGAGCTACTTGTTCCCTGCCAACAACGGCGCCGGCGAGCCGCTCGGGGCGAATGCCGTGTCGCTCATGCTGACGCGCCGCTACAAGGCCGGCGGCGGGAGACTCCGACAGTTCGGCTCCCACCGGATCCGACACGCCACGGCCACACTCCTCGTGAACAACGGAATGCCGCTCGACGAGGTCTCCCGGTACCTCGGGCACTCTTCGACTGAGGTCACTCGCCGATATGCGCGCCAGACGCCCGAGACACTCGGCGCTCGAGCGGCAGACGCACTGGCGAAGTCGGGGCTGTTGAGCCGCCCCGAGTGACTCCCCGAGCTCCCACAACTGGAGGACCTACCGGTGACCAGAGGCTTGTCGGTGTGGACTGCGTCGATCCGACTACTCCGCCGATCTCCCGGCTATCTGACCCCTGTCGTGACCCTACCGGCAACTCCTCGGGTTGGGCGCCGGGACCCCTCGGCGTTGGTCAACTGGCGCGATTCAGCCTCGGCCTCCGGAGCCCGCGGGCCTC
>PLZO01000050.1 GCA_003152165.1 Chloroflexota bacterium | reverse complement strand
GCACGCGGACGCCCCTGGCTCGGTGTCCCAGGCGGGCCGAGCCCGATAGGAGAACGATTGTGGGCTTCGATGCCGTCTGCACTCACGCGGCTTGTACGGTTAACTTCGACCCACTCTCGGGGAACCTGCTGTGCCCACGCCATGGCGCGATCTTCGACCCGGCCCACGGCGGCAGGGTCCTCGGCGGTCCGACGGACCAGCCGCTCACCTCGCTGCCGATCCGGATCGATCCGCAGTCGGGAACGATCAGCCTCGTGGGCTGAGCCGGTTCCGACTCTCTGGGACTGACCATCCGAGGACGATACTCTCGTGTCCTGGGCGTTTGGCTACACCCGATCGCGATGGCCACAGACGAGCGGCGCGACAGGTTGGGCGGCGTGGCGGCGCCCTACGATCGTCCGCGTGAATGTGCCCACGACGATCGCCCTGATCGTCCCCCTCGCGCTCGATACGTTTGCGATCAGTGCCGCGGTGGGCGTGGCCAATCCGACCCGCCGTCAGCGGTTCCGTCTGAGCGCTCTCTTTGCCCTGTTCGAGGCCGGCATGCCCGCCGTCGGTCTCCTACTTGGCGGCCCGCTCAGCCAGGCGCTCGGGGCGGCTGCCGACTACCTCGCGATCGCGATCCTCGTCGGCTTCGGCGCGTTCAGCCTGCTCCGTCCCGAGGATGAGGTAGGGATCTCCCGGATGATCGACGCTCATGGCCCGGCCCTGATCCTGATCGGTCTGAGCGTCAGTCTCGACGAGCTCGCGATCGGCTTCAGCCTCGGCCTGTTCGGGGTGCCGGTCCTGCCCGCGTTGATCGCGATCGGCGTCCAGACATTCGCGGTGTCCCAGCTTGGGTTCTGGCTCGGTGGCTCGCTGTCGGAGCACTTTCGGGAACTGGCCGAGCGGATCGCCGGCGTCGCCCTGATCGCGCTCGGCGGGATTCTCCTGCTTGAGCGGCTCGTGTAGCCCACGAGGGCGATCCCAACGGTCCGTCCTTCGCGATCCACTCCCCAGCCAGGTGCCGCCACTTGCCAGTCTCCCGTCCGTCGTTATCGCGCCGCCTGCCGCTCCGGGACCGACGGGCGCGGGCTCCGGAGGTGCAGGCCTGATGTTGACCCGCCGGTCGACCAGCGGCTACCGGACGGTCGCGACTAGCTTGGCACCCCAGTTCTCGGCGGGCGCTCATTGGAAAGTTCTATCTAAGTTCTGGGTGCGACTGCCCGTCGTTCGCAGGCAGCAGCGAGGGCCGCGAGGCGCCCAATGAGCGCCCCTTCGGTGGCGAGTGGATCCAGGTCTCCGTATACGGCGCGCGCCGACACTGAGATGTCCCCGATCTCGGTCAGGGCGCTTTTCGCGACGTCCAGGTCTTCCCGCGCATCGTCCAACTCACGAGACGCGGCCAAGCTCGTAAACCGCCGCGACAGCACCGCCGCATCGACGTCATCGTGGACGTATTCCAGCCTGAGTGAATGGAGCGCGATCACGTTCTTCGCCGCGATCTGCAAGTCTGCGGCGGCGAGGCGTGCCCGCTCTTCGGAGGTCGCAAAGTCCTGACGCATCGTGCTCATCCTCCCTCGGGCCTGAGCTGACCTCTCTCCGGCCAGAGTGTTCGGCGGAGGTCAGCAGCCGGTCAAGGGTCGGATGGCCCGAATGCCTCGTGTTGCCTGGTCTCGAGAGAAGGTCCCGAAGTTGCTGCCGATCGCAGCCATCTCCATCCGGGCCTGGGGACGGACCTTACCTTGCCGGACGAGCGTCGCCGGTTCGCCATCGTGAACATCGTGCTGGCCGATGACGATTTCGTCACGATCCGGACATCGTGTCGCTGCTTCCCGGCCAACTGCCCTCAGGAGATCGGGTCGGCCCGGTCGCCCACGAGCAGGAGCTGGGGCACCTGGTGCAGGCGGAAGCGGTCTGCGCCTGGCTCAGGCTCGAAGACCCAGACTAGATCGAACCGATCGTCCGGCCACACCTGGGGCACGCTGGCCGGATCGCCCACGAGCTGGTTCGCGATCAAGGGGATCCGTTTGTGTTCCCAGGCGACGAGGACGTGACCATCACATCCTCGGAGCGTCGCCACGAGCTGGTCGAGCTGATCCTGGAGAAAGGGCTCGTCGAGCGGCAGGCCGAGTCGGTCGCTCAGCGGGGTGAGCGTTTCGAGGGGCCGGCGGCTGTGGCTGTGCGGACCGACTTCCGATGCGAACAGCCGGCTCGGGGTCGGGAGAAGGGTTGGCCCGGACTCCCCACTCCGCGGCACGAAGAGACCGATCAGCGCCCCCGCTCGTTGCCAGCCGCGGGGGATGAGCGAATCGGGATCGGGCGTGCCATCGACCAGGACGCCATGGGGCAGCCCATCGCCGACCTGCTTCTCCGCGTGGCGAACGAAGGCGATCGAGACCGGCATGGTTCATTCTTTCCAGTGATGGCCCTGAGCGACAGCCTAGCTCCCTGTCCGGACTAGGATCGGTCGACCTCCGAGCCGGGTCGCCCTCCGGCGCTGGCGGTCGGGCGGACCTGACCAACATTGACCTGCCGCTCGGCGAGGTTCAATTCGATCACCGCCAGCGCGAGGCGGCGGACGACCCGTACCAGCCTGAGCGAAACGCGACGGGTTTTGCGCTCGATCCGGTGCCCCTCGTCGGGCGTCGAGGATCAACCGGTCCCGGACCAGAACGCACGGCACTACGTATTGAACTGACGGAGGGCCGGCCGCGGCCTTTCCTTTGGTCTTCCGAGCAGGCATCTCATCCTCCTGTGACCACGAGGCGCCGGTCGCTACGGAACGAGGCCGCCTCAACCGACCGTCAGATGGATGGCCAGATACTTCAGACAGAACCTTCCTGGGGCGCCCGGCAGAGACCCCCCGGTCGGCGCGATCTGGCCAAACCCCAAGAGGGATCGCCGTCGACGTGCGGTGCGGGGGCCTTCTATATCCTAGCCCTCCGGCCAGGTCTCATCTCCCGTTCGGCTGGCTGCGCCGACGAACCGGATCGACGGATCGCGCCGATCTGCCCGCGGTTCCTCCCTGCGGGCCGATCCCACGATCCTCGCAGGCGGGTCGCCCGCTACCGCTTGGGAATGTCCTCGCCGGCTCGAGGCGAGCCGCCCGTCTGCGAGGCGGCAACCGCGTCGTCAACGCTGTTGAAGACGCGCCCGGCGAAGCGCTGTGCGAGCGAGCCGGACGCGAGCTCGGTCCCCAAGCGTCCGAACGGGTGCGCGATGACGAGGGTTACCTCCCGTGCCCGAAGCGCGGCGTCGAGCTCGGCGAGGATGTGCATGCCCGTGAAGTCGAGGTCGTCGATCCCCACCGCCTCGACCACGAACGTGTGGACGGGCACGGGCGCTTCGCCCATGACGGCCCGGATGCGGTCGGCGAAGTGCTGGGCGTTGGCGTAGAAGAGCGGGGCGTCGAAGCGGAAGACCACCACGCCCGGCAGCGCGGCCGCGTCCGGCCGGTGGCGGCGGGACACCCACACGCCGTCGGGTCCGGCCAGCCGCCCGAGAACGACATCGTGCGGCCGGGCGCTGAGGTAGATGCGCCGCAGGAGCGCCAGCGCGATCGCCAGGTAGATCCCCTCCTGGATGCCCACCAGGGCCACGACGAGCAGCGTGGCCAGGGCGATCGCCCATTCGGGCCGGCTGTAGCGCGCGACGGCGGCGAGGTCGCGCCACTTCACGAGCTTCACGCCCACCGCCACGAGGATGCCACCCAGGGTGGCCTCGGGCAGGCGCGCAATGAGGCCGGTCGCGACCAGGAGGACGGCGGCCACGAGGACGCCGGCGGTGAGATTGACGGCCTGGCTCCGGCCGTTCGAAGCCGCCACGACACCCGTGCGGGTCGGGCTCGCATTCACCGCGAACCCGCCAGTCACGCTGGCCAGCATGCACGCTGCACCGACAGCCAGGAAGTCGCGGTCGACGCGCACCTCGTAGCCTCCCGCGACGGCGAAGCTGCGCGAGGTGGCGGCGGTCTGGGCGAGGATCACGAAGAAGACCGGGATAACGACCGGCACGAGGGCGGTCACGTCCGCGAGCGTCGCACTGGGCAGCACGAGGGCCGGGAGGCCGGGAGGCAGGCTCCCCACCAGGGCGACGCCGCGGCCAGCGAGTTCGAAGACCGCCACCGCCGCCAGCGACCCGCCGACCGCCACGAGCGCTCCTGGGAAGCGCGGCCCGAGGCGTTCCCCGCCGACCAGGACGACCAGGACAGCCACGCCGACGGCGAGGGTCGCGACGTTCGTCTCGCCAAGGTGTTGGACGACGGCAGCGAGCTTCTCGAGCGTGGCGCCGCTCGTCCCCGGCAGCCCGAGCAGGACGTGGAGCTGGCCCACCACCACGGTGATGCCGACGCCCGAGAGGAACCCCGACATCACGGGCCGCGACAGCAGATCGGCGAGGAAGCCCAGCCGGGCGACGCCGGCCGCGAGGACCACGACACCGACGATCAGGGCGAGCAGGACGATCCGGCTGGCGTAGTCGGGACCAGCGGCCGCGACAACGGAACCGACGCCGACGGCCATCATCGGGGCGATCGTGGAGTCGGGCCCGACCGACAGCTGGCGCGAGGTGGAGAAGAGCAGGGCGCCGAGAGCGCCGGCGAGGAACGCGTAGAGGCCGGTCACCGGCGGCATCGCCGCGAGCTTCGCGTCGGCCATGCTCTCGGGCACGCAGACGGCCGCGAGGGTGAGACCGGCAAGCAGGTCGGCTCCGAGCCAGGCCCGAGAGTAGCCGCGCAGGCTGGGAAGGAGGAGACTCACTGCGGCTCGAACAGCGCGACGATGCGGCACGGGATGTCGGTGTCCTCGTCGAGGTGGTGGCTGGCACACACGCGGTGGTAACCGTCCGCGATCTGGAGTGGATCACCCCGGTGAATGTCGCCGCGCACCAGCAGGACCGGGGACAGGGCCTTGGCCGCCTTGACCTTGTCGACGTCCTCAGCGACGTGGACGTTGTCGAGCGGCAAGGCCGGAAGCCCCGACGAGCGCAGGATGTCCTTCGCCTTGTAGCGCTCGATCGGCGCGCTCTTCAAGCCCGCAATGAGCGCGTCGGCAGTGACCGGATCCGCGATGGGCGCGAGGTAGGAGGCGGCAGCCGGGTAGTCGTGCTGATCGGGTTCGTTCTTCCATTGCACGCCGTTCATGGTCTCTCCTCACGCGTTGTGGGTCGGCCGTCGTTGCGGGCGGCCGGGCTCAGTGTGCGCGGCAGCCTCGCAGTCGTATAGAGCCCCGGGCTCGCCGGTCAGTGCTGAGCCGGAGGTGGTGGTGGCCGTGGCGGAGTCGGCTTTCGGGAGCATTGCGGGCCCCAGGTGGGAGATACTGGCTGTGGGCAGGGCGGCCCTCAAACCGAGACGACCTGTGCCGTGACGGCCGCCGAGTCGGAGGGTCGGGCCGAACCCATCGTCAGGTCGTCGGCTACTCTCGCGCGAGTCGCGTCCGCTCTCGCGCGAGTCGCGTCGGCGCCAATCGACCGTTCTCACGACGGCTGCGGCGTTCGGGCTGCCATGTCCGGGACGAGCGAAACGGAGGCACCGTGGTGACCGCTGCCCAGAGCCGTCCCCGCCGAGGTCTGGATCAAGCAGCCGCCCAAGGAGGTGCCGCAAGCCTGACCTCCGAGCCTCGGTGTCTCACTCGGGTTTGACAGGTTCCGCTCGACTTGCAAGTGGACACCAGCACGGTCGAGTTGCCGAGTTCACCGTCGGATCGGCGGCCGACTGGCTCGACGTCAGCGATGACAGGCCGGTGATCTTCGACCTAGCCGCGAAGTCAGAGTGATCGATACCGATACCGATCACATCGTCGCCCGGCGGAACGGCTGTCTCGAAAAGGGAACCGCCGAGCCAGCCGCGGCGTCCCCGGGACATGGATCGGCGAACCTCACTGGCCGTCCTCGTCGGCGCCCTCGTGGTGAGCGCCTGTCTTGGTGGACCAGCCGGATCGGCCGGGCCGTCGGCTAGCCCGGGCAACTCCGGGATGATCGATGCGGGCTTCCTGGCGAGCATCACCGAGGAGAGCCGTAACCCGGTCGACTCGGCGACACAGGTCCCAGACTTCGCCCTCTATGCGGATGGCCGAGTGATCGAGCCGGTCTACCTGCCGACGGTCTTCCCGGGACCGCTCCTGCCCAGCATTCGCCAGACGATGGTCTCGCCGGCTGGCATCCAACGGGTCCTCAGCCTGGCCCGGACCGACGGCCTCGCGAACCACGACCAGAACTACGCTCCGGCCAGCAACACCGATATGGCGGTCACCGTGATCACGGTCGTCGTCGGTGGTACGGCGGTGACGAGCCGGTTCCTCGCGCTCGGAACGACAGGAACCGGCACCGATCCGACCGAGGTGGCTGCCCGGGCCGGCTCTCTGGACTTCGTTACCAAGCTGCGCGGCAACCTGGACTTCTTCGGATCCGACCAGGTCGGCACCCAGCAGGAGTACGTCCCGGACACGCTCCAGATCGTGGCGGTCCCGAGTGACCCGAGCGCGGGCGTTCAACCCTCGCAGATCGTGCGCGCACCGTTGGCGTGGCCGCTGGCGACTCCGCTCAGCGAGTTTGGCACGGGCCTGCCGGCTGGATCGTCGTCGGCTGCCCGCTGCGGCGTCATCTCCGGCACCGACCTCAAGCTCGTCTGGCCACTCCTCGAGGAGGCCACCCAGATCACCGGCTTCACGAGCGGTGCCATCACCTGGACGTTGACGCCGCTGCCGCTACTGCCGGGCCAGCCCAGCTCGTGCAGCAGCGGCCCGTCCTAGCCGGCTTGTACCCCGCTCGGTCTCGAGATCGGGCGATCGTGTCGGTTCTTTCGAGCGCGGATCGTTTGCGGCTCGGGTACCGGCAACACGATCTCGGTCAAGGATCCGGGGAGACGGGCGGCAGGGCGGTCGTTTTGACGTCAGGGCGATGGCTGGTCGGCCCACCATCCGCCCGGATCACGGGCGGCCGCGAGGATCATCCCGTCGCGGACGCCCTCCGGGACATCGGTCAGCCCGTCGAGCCCGTAGTGCTGGGCGATCGCCGCGAGGATGAGCGCTCCGGGCGCCAGGAGGGCGACCCGGCGCGGGTCCTCGCCACTCGCGCGGGCGATCTTCGCGGCGGATGACCGAAGCAGGCGAGCCGTCATGTTGTCGAGCTCGTCGATCGAAAGCGAGACGGACGCGGGATGGCCTTTGCGATTCCTTTCGAGACCGGCCAGGTTGTGCGCTGTACCGCCGGTGGCGAACAGCCGGTTCGGCCGCCCGGCGGGTGCTGCGCCGAGAACACCTGCGATGCGGATCGCGGCCAGGGCCCACGGCAGCGGTCGCGGTGGGTCTCCCGGGACACTTGCCGCGAGGAGCGCAGCCCCGATCGGCAGCGAAGCAGCGCCGATGAGATGGCGGCCCGCGGCGATGCTTACCTCGGTCGATGCGCCACCGGAGTCGACGAGCAGGTGGATGCCCGATGTCGGCAGCGCCGAGCGCGTTGCCAGGAAGCCGAGCTGCGCCTCGCGGGTGCCGGAGAGTATCCTGGCCGGCGTCCCGGTGAGTTGCTCAAGCCGAGCCATCACGGCCGGTCCATTAGTGGCTTCACGACTCGCCTCGGTCGCGGCGACGATGAGCCGGGCATTTAGCTGATGAGCGACCGCGACGAAGCGACGGACCGCGCCCTCGAGGCTGGCGATCGCGGCGCGACCGAACCGACCCCGCGTTGCAACTTCGCGGCCTAGCTCGAGCAGGATCGATCGCTGTTCGAGCTGGCGCATGCCCAGACGTCCGAACGGGCCGCGGGTGACGGCCATGACGAGCAGGTGGACCGTGTCGCTTCCGATGTCGAGGGCGGCCCACCGCTCGGCGGGCTGTGACGCCCGAGCGACGGAGGCCTCCCGGTGCGCCGCGCCGGGCTGCCTTCCCGACGGACTCGTTTTCCGGGCGGCCCGGGCAGGTGCGGTCATTCGTGTGCCTCCTGAGTCGGGATCGCTCATCCGTTGCGGACGGGCTGAAACGCGTCCGGGCCGCGAGCCAAAGACAGCCGCTCGTCGACGATCACCTCGCGAGGATAGGGCTTGGCGCCGGCCACGATTATCGACTCCACGAACTTGATCACGTACGCAGGACTCGTAGAGAGACGGGAAGGTCCGGGCTCCTCGGCCAAGGGGTCGCCACCTAACGCTTCGCTCGGTCCCGACTGGGGGACGGATCGAGCGTACGGGCCGCAGGGCTCCGATAGCGGTAGACCCGCGCCGCATGGAGCCGGCTCTCGACCGCAAGCTTCTCGAGAATGTTGCGAACGTGGGACTCGACCGTCCGGCGGCTGATGACGAGGGAGACTGAGATCTCACGATCGGTCAGACCATCGGCGAGGAGCGAAAGCACTTCGTTCTCGCGGCTCGTCAACTCGGGCAGGGCGGCGCCCCTGATCGATCGACGAGGTGGTGCCGCCGCCGACAGCCGCGCGATCAGGAGACTCGCGTCCGCGCGCGACATCGGCATGATGCCGTTGCGGATGTCGCGGACTGCATTCACAAGGGCGTCCGGACTGAGATCCTTCGACAAGAATCCGCGAGCGCCAGACCGGATCGAGTCGATGAGGTCGCGCTCCGATCGTGAGACCGTCAGCATTACCTGCCACAGATCCGGGAACCTTGGCGCCAGCTCGCGAACGAGCTCTGTTCCTCGCATCCCGGGCAGGTCAATGTCGATGATGATGACGTCCGGGTGGAGTTGCGGTACCAGGTCGAGCGCGGCTTCCGCGGAGGCGACATCGCCGACGACCTCGATGTCCGCGGCAGTCGAAAGGGCTTGGCGGACTGCGTCGCGAACAAGGGCATGGTCTTCCACCAACAGGACACGCAGGGGTTTCGGATCGGTCATTCGGACACCGTCGCAACAGGTAGATGCAGCCTCACTGACGTACCATCACCCGGGGCCGAGCGGATCTCCAGCCGCCCTCCGAGCAGCGCCGCGCGTTCGCGCATCCCGGTGAGGCCATGGCCCGAGAACGATCCGGACGGATTGAACCCTCGGCCGTTGTCATCTACCGAGAGGATCAGTGTTTCGGCGCGGACCGAGACGCGCACCCGAATTCTCGTTGCATCAGCGTGCTTCTGGACGTTGTGAAGTGCCTCGTCGACGATCCGCAGCGCGTCGGCCGCGAACACGCCCGGGAGTTGCGCCGCCGACGGATCCTGCTCGAGGTCGACGAGATAGCCCGTACTTTCCGCAAACGCATCGAGCCGGCGAGGGAGTTCATCGGCAAATGAAAGGCCGGCGTCGAAGCCAGAGCGGAGCGCAGCGACCGCGTCGCGGGCCGCCAGCATGGTCGTGTCGAGGGTGCGCCCAAGGCGACCCAATTGCCCGTCGAGGGAGGCGTCGTGCGAGCCGAGGAGGCCGACGAGCCGATCGAACTCGAGCTTCATCGTCCACAGGTCCTGGGCCAGCCCATCGTGGAGCTCCCGCGCCAGCCGAGCTCGCTCTGCGATCGCTGTGCGGTCGGCCTCGGATGCGGCGAGCAAGCGGAGGCGCGCATATGCGCTTCGGAGCCGGTGGAGGTCGTCCCTGGTTCCTGCCTGGATCCCAGCGACGAGCACGAGATAGAACGCCACGCGAAGCGCATCGCCGGTCGAGACAGGGCCTGAGTAGACGCCGGCCGGGTACAGGATGAAATGGATCTGAGAGAACGCTGCGAAGACGAGACCGACCAGGAGATACGATCGCGGCACCAACGTAGGTGGCCCCTCGTCGCGAGCGTAGCCGACGATCGCGACGACGAGCAGGACAGCCGCGGTCCCATCGAGCAGCAGAATCCCGAGGTTGATCCCGGGGAGCGGTAGTCGTGAGAACGACTCGTCGGCAAGCTGTCGGAGCGTCGCTGGGTCGACCAGAACCGGGACTTGGTCGCGGACGAGCCACAGGAGCGAGCAACCGAGCACGAGGAGGACGGTGGGCAGCGAGAGTAGGGCGCGCGGGTGTCGGGCAGCCTCGGTCCAGTGGGCCGACCGCGACAGTGCCCCGGCAGCCAGCAGCCCAGCTGACAGCAATCGCGCGGCTGCCCAGAAATAGAGCGGCATCTGGCCCGGGTTGTTGATCGCGAGGCCAAGCGAGGCGTCGGCGCCGGTGACGATCGCGGTCGTGTTGACGAGGCTCGCCGTGGCCAACACGAGGAATGCCGACGCCTCGACGAGGCTCCCCGTCCCGCCCTCTTCACGGAACCGAACGTAGCCAAGCGTGGCGACCGCCATCGCAACGACGGTGCCGATGGTATTGAGCGCAAGGTCCAGCTGTGGGGCGAGGATCGAGAAGCGCAGGGACGGGATGGCGATGAACGCGAGAGTCACGAATGACAGGGCGAATGCCGTCACGACCGCAGCACCGCTGGGCCCGCCAGGAACGAATCTAAGGCTCGAGCGGGTGCGAACTTCAGATGTCTCCCGATCGCGCGGCGGGGCGTTCACGTACTCAGCAAGACCGGGCGCCGGTCAATGATCCTAACCCGGCAGCGTGCCCAGGTGGACGGCTAGATCACCGCAGATCGCACCCTGAGATACGTACGCTAGGAGGATCGGCCTGCCGCCGGTAGGATCCGGGCGTGCACGAACGACCGAGGGCGCGGGGTCATCCCTCGCCCTTCACGGCCGCCGTCCTGAGCCTTCTCTTCCCGGGGCTCGGTCATCTCTACCTTCGCCGCTTCGAGCGGGCCCTCGCATGTGCTGCGCTGCCGGTCCTGGGATTGGCCCTGCTCGCGGGTGTCCTCCTCGATCCCACGACTCGGCAGGCGTTGATCGCCGAGTTCTTCTCGCCGAGCGTCCTTCAGACGGCCCTCATCCTTGACGTCCTCGTCCTTGCTTATCGTGTGGCCGTGGCGGTCGATGCCTACCGCCTCGCTCTGAGCGCGAGCGGCACGTCCGCTGGCGGCATCCGGCTGCTCGTGCGTCGGCCGGCTTCGGTCGCCGGACTCCTTGGCGTGCTGCTCGTTCTGAGCATGGGCCACGTCGCTCTCGCGCGCTACGATCGGATTGCCTACGACACGATCGCGGCGATCACTGACTCGGGCGACAGCCAAGGAACCGTGGGTGGCTCGCCGACAGCCGCGAACACCACAGCCCCAGGATCGATCCCGGGGTCGTCGATCCCGACCGCCGGGCCAGCAGCCGTGCCCTGGAATGGGACGGGCCGGCTCAATGTCCTGCTCGTTGGGACCGACCAGCGACCGGGGGATACCTCGTTCAATACCGACACGATGATCGTCGCGAGCATCGATCCGACGACTGGCGAAGTCGCAATGTTCAGCGTGCCGCGGGACACGACGAACGTCCCCTTGCCGCCTGCCTGGCCGGCCTACTCCTATTTCGGGGGCGCCTACCCGAACCGGATCAACGCGATCTGGAGCGACGCTCGGGCGAACCCGCAGTTGTTCGGCACGACCTCGGCGGATGCGTATACCGCGCTCGAAGGGGCGCTCGGCCAGCTGCTCGGCATCTCGATCCCGTACTACGTCGAGGTGAACTTCGACGGTTTCGTCCAGGTCGTGGACACGCTCGGCGGGGCGATGATCGATGTCCAGCTGCCAGTCGCGGACTATCACTACCCAATTCCTGATACGAACGGCGGCCTGAAGCTCTACATCGCACCCGGGATCCAGTTCATGACCGGGGCACAGGCGCTCGCCTACGCCCGCTCGCGTCATCAGACGAATGACTTCGACCGGGCGGCCCGCCAGCAGCGAGTGATCGTCTCGTTGCGCGCCCAGACCAACGTGCTGAGCTTCCTCGACCCCAACAAGCTCGACGCGCTCTCGACCGCGCTCCGATCGGCGATCCACACGAACTTCCCGGCTGACCAACTGCCTGCGCTCATCTCGTTGCTTGAGCGGGCGGACCTGGCGAACCTGCGCTCGTACGTCTTCACCCCGCCGGTCTACGAGACCCAATGCCCGCCGGCGGATTGCTCGATCATGTATTGGCTCCATCCCAAAGTTGGTGCCATCCGCCAGACGGTCCGGACCGCGTTCACGGTCGACCCGGCGATCGAGCGGTCGCGCCAGACGCTCGAAAGCGAGAACGCGACCGTCTGGGTCCTGTCTGGATCGGCGGCGGCTGGCCAAGCCGCGAGCGTTGCCGGCTATCTTGACTACCTCGGGATCAATGCGATCGTCCCGCCGCTCAACGGCGGACGAGCCGACCAGCTCACCTATCCGGGCACCGTCGTCACGTTCTATAACGGGGCCGAGGCGAGGATGCCCGAGACCGTCCGCGTGCTCGAAGCAACCTTCGGCGTCCAAATCGTGCCTAGAAACGACCCGACCGTCACTGCCGATGTGATCGTCATCACCGGCAAGACGACGCCGAACCTCCAGATCCCGGCCCAATGAGCCACGGGGGGATTGCGGATCCGCGGCGGCGGGCCTGTGGGTGGGAGTCGTGAGCCAGCGCAAGCGGGTTGGCCGATGCATCTGCGGGGGTCCCGCACGGTGAGCCAGAAACTGCCGGTCGCTCTCCGCCGCCCATCGATGCGCGTTTCCAGCGTCTCGCTCGGGCCGATCCTCTCGCTCGTCACGCTCGCGGTGGTCGCCACGCTCAGCCTCGGCCTGCTCGGCGGACCCCTCCCGGCGCTCGGGATCAACCGGGCCCAGACCAACACCGGCGATGTGCCGAACCGTACGCCGGACCCGGTCAAGGTGTTCATCCCGGCGATCCCGCAGACACCGGAGATCCGCGGCTCGATCTTATTCGCGAAGGCTGGCAACATCTGGACCGTCAGCGGTGCCGATGCCCTCACCCAGCGCACCTCGGGCGGCCACGATCAGTACCCCTCGTGGTCCCACGATGGTGCGACGATCTACTTCCTCGCGCTCCGCGGCGCACAGGGCACCGTTCCATGCTCGATGGTTGCCGCGAGCGGGTGCATCAGTTCGGCCGTCCACTACACGCTCGACTACCCGGTGCTCTCCCGGATGCCGGCCGGTGCTGGCGGCTCGACCGCCATCCAGTCGGGTCTGTATTCATGGGCGGGGGGCCAGTTCACCTACTTCTACGGACTGTGGCAGCCGGCAGTCAGCGCTGACGGGAAGACGGTCGCGCTCATCACCGACGCGCCCGATCCATTCTCGCTGGACTATCAGCTCGCGTTCATGCCGTCGGCCGGTGGCCAGCTCACCCGGGCGCCCCTCGCCGAAGATTCCGGCCTCGGCCATAACGACCCCACCTGGAGTCCGGACGGAAGGGTTGTCGCGTACACGTACAACCATCGCGATGGCACGCT
The DNA here is from genome assembly GCA_003152165.1 of Chloroflexota bacterium. Taxonomy (GTDB): domain Bacteria; phylum Chloroflexota; class Limnocylindria; order Limnocylindrales; family CSP1-4; genus Palsa-1033. The sequence goes on along the minus strand of PLZO01000050.1, from coordinate 5,883 downwards.
TGCCCAGCCGCGGATCGCCCTCTACAACGTCCGGACCGGCGCCTCCCGGTTCCTCACCACATTTGGTTACGCGGAGCCCTCGTTCTCGCCCAATGGCCGCTGGATCGCCGCGATCAGGACAAGCGCCAAAGGCGAAGACGTGGTCATTCTCGACGCCTCGAGCGGCGCCGAGCTCCTCCGCGTCACGAACGACGGACATAGCTTCGAGCCCGTCTGGTCGCCGGCCGGGGATCAGCTCGCATTCCTACGGGCGAACGGGCTGAGCATCGATCTGTGGGCGGACACCCTGGGTGGCTCCGGCAACGCCTTCAGCGTGACGAAGGAGGAGCCGGTTACGAGCCAGAGCGCCCTCGACGGCACGTCGAAGCCGTCATGGTTCATCCCAGCCGCCGAGATGCCGAGTCCGTCCGCCGCGCTCCCCTCCAGCCTGACTGAACCCTCCGCGTCGGGCGGCAATTAAGGGACGGAATCCGCGTGGATCGAGCGGCTCCGCGCGTGAAGATCGATGGAAGCACAACTACTCGCTGCTGGACTAGTTCCCAGGATAGATGTCGGGAGAAGCTCGACATCAGTCTGTTCGACGTCGGCGAGGTTGGCCCGTCGACGAGCCCGCAGGCTGAACGCTAGTTGGTTGGAGCGATTCGTGGCATTCGCTCTCCGCGAGGCGGCGATAGCTCACGCTGAGGGGTACGCGTAACACGACGTGGAACCGGAGCCGCCTTGCTCGGTATTGGCATAGGACCCGTCGCTCACTCCCTACTATCGGACCCGGGTCATCGCAGATCAGGAGGATCAGATGCAGAGCTATCGGACAGTCGTGGGCGTATTGCGGCACCCAGTCAACGTCGCCCTGCATACGAATGCGCCGCTCGGGGTCCGGATCGCCAATGAAGTCACCGGGTTCATGGGCAGCTGGCGGTTCATCATCCTGCAGACCGTCGTCGTCGCCGTCTGGGTCGTCGGCAACATCTACCTGCTCTTCCACTTCGACCCGTACCCGTTCATCTTCCTCAATCTTGCCTTCAGCACCCAGGCGGCCTACGCCGCACCGCTCATCCTCCTCGCGAGCAATCAGTCCTCGGTCCGCGATCGGGCGACCCTCGAGCACGCCGCAGCGGAAGCCGAGGATGCCGACAAGAAGGACACCGACCTCCTCGCCCGGCTCGAGCGGATCGAGGCCCTGATCGAGGAACTGGTTCACGCCAAGGGCGAACCGGGCGGCGTCGCTCCGAGCCAGCCCTGACGAAGACGAGCCCGTCAGCCTCGGGATCCCCAGCGCCGATCCGGGGCGCGCACCATGAACGCCGCATCAACTCGAAAAAGGTCAGGACGACCCAACTGGCAAGGGAGCAGAACAATGACGGTCATCTTCGAGCACAAGCCCCACCCCCAGATCGCCGAGCACCGGAAAGCCCGACCGCCCAAGAGCGCCGACGAGCACGTCGGACTGAACGGCCGGGTGGCCGTCATCGTCACGGCCGTCGTTGGCACGATGTGGTGCGCCTACGCCTTCGCGATCCTGGCCCTCGTCGCGCTGCCCTCCGCGATCAAGTCAGGCGACCCGCTCCAGCTCGTCCAGTGGATCAGCCAGACGTTTCTCCAGTTGGTCCTTCTTTCGGTGATCATCGTCGGCCAAAATATCGCGTCACGATCCTCGGACAAGCGGGCCGAGATGACCTACAAAGATGCCGAAGCCACGTTCCACGAGGCCGAGCAGATCCAGGCCCACCTCCAGGCCCAGGACGACGCCCTCAACATCCTGCTCGACAAGCTCGTCAAGCTCGAGGCGGCGGGCGGCGGTCAGACAGCATCAACGACCTGACTCCTGGCCACCTGCGTGATGAGCAACTGTGATTGATCCGCTGAGATGCCCCGGTGGGTTCCAGTTCGATCCGGGGATGATGGCCGCATGGCAGTCAAAGGCATGAGCGATCGGCCCAAGCCCAAGGCAGGCCGCAAGTCGGATGATCGTCGGGTCCAGGTCCAGCGACCGAACGCCCGCTATTTCCGCTACGACGGCCCCGGGGTGCTGACGTCGAAGCTCGCAGTCGAGGAACCCGTTACAGCCTTCGGGCGAGCGATCGGACGGGTCCGACATGTGCTGTTCGGGCGTCCGCTCACGTCCGAGGCGGAGATCACCGAGCGTTTGCCGAAGTGGAAGGCGCTGCCGATCTTCTCGTCGGACGCGATGTCGTCGGTGGCCTACGGCCCCGAAGCCGCGATGTACACACTCCTGGCAGCCGGGACGATCGCGTTCGCCTGGTTGATGCCGATCATGGGCGTGGTCCTGGTTGTATTAGTCCTGATCACGCTCTCGTACCGACAGACGATTAAGGCCTACCCCAACGGCGGCGGGAGCTACATCGTCGCCCAGGCCAACCTGGGCGAGCTACCGGGGCTGGTCGCCGCGGCGGCACTCCTGACGGACTACGTGCTGACCGTCTCGGTGAGCGTCTCGGCAGGCGTGTTCAACCTCGCTTCGGCCTTCCCGCCGCTCCAGCCGTTCTATGTTCCGCTCATCGTTGCCGCGATCCTCGGCGTGATGCTCGTGAACCTGCGGGGTATTCGCGAGAGCGGCTCGATCCTGGCCTGGCCGACGTACCTCTTCTTGGGCAGCACGTTGCTGGTCATCGCGATCGGGCTCGCCCGCGTCCTGCTCGGCAACCCGCCCCATGTCAGCGGCGTCAGCGCGTATCCAGTGCCCCTTGAGAGCCTGGGCATCCTCCTGGTCATGCGCGCCTTTGCCAACGGCTGCTCGGCGCTGACTGGGACCGAGGCCGTCGCCAATGGGGTCCCCGCATTCAAGCCGCCCGAAGCCAGCAATGCCCGGACGACGATGCTAATGATGTCCATCCTGCTCGGGGTGATGCTCATCGGGATCGCCTACCTAGCGGTCATTAGCGGCGCTCTGCCGAGCGCCCAGCTCGAGTCCGTCATGTCGCAGGTCGGCCGGGCGACCGTCGGCCTCTCGCCCCTCTATTACCTGCTCCAGATCTCCACGATGGGGGTCCTCGTCATCGCCGCGCAAACGAGCTTCGCCGACTTCCCACGAGTCGGCGCGATCCTGGCCAAGGACGGCTACTTCCCTCGGCAGTTCGCCTTCCGCGGCGAGCGCCTCGCATTCAACTCCGGGATCGTCGTGCTCGCGATCCTCTCGGTCGGGCTCGTCATCATTTTTGGCGGCCACGTGGAGGCGCTCATTCCCCTGTACGCCCTAGGGGTGTACAGGGCGTTCACCCTCTCGCAGACCGGGATGGTCCACCACTGGTTCCTCGAGCGGAGTCCGGGCTGGTGGCGCAGGGCATTTCTCAACGGGCTCGGCGCGGTGGCGACCGGGGTTGTCGTGATCGTGTTTGCGATCGCCAAGTTCAGCGAGGGAGCGTGGATCATCATCGTCGTCGTTCCGATCCTCGTCGCGCTGATGCTCCTCGTGCATCGCGAGTACGCGGCGGAGTCGCAGGGCCTAGCAGTGCGGGTCGACGTCCACATCCCCGCGCCCCATCGGGCGCAGCACGTGGTCGTTGCTGCCCCGTCGTTCTCGCGCGCCGTTGTCCAAGCGATTCGGGTCGCCCAGACGATGAGCGGTGAGATCGAGGTGGTCCACGTCACCGCCGACCCGGACGAAGGTGAACGCTTCCTCGAGCGGGCGGCGGCGCAGCTTGAGGGGGCGCGGGTCGTCATCGTCGAGTCGCCCTACCGCTCGCTCGTCAACCCGTTCGTCCGCTATCTCGAGACGACGCGCTCCGAGCACGCCGGCGATGTCACCATCGTGCTCATCCCCGAATACGTGCCCCGCCATTGGTGGGACCGCCTCCTGTACAACCAGAACGCCCACCGGATCCGCGATGGGCTGATCGGACGGCGCGACATCGTGGTCCTCGACGTGCCGTACCGGCGCGAAGAGCGGGCGAAGCGGTCCGACCGGGCATAATCGGGCGGGTCGGATCGGGTGCTGACCCCATTAGAGCCAGATCTGGCGAGCGTGTCGGACTCGCCGGGGGACCGTGTGACCCTGAAGGATGCCGCCCGGACCATTTGCGACCCCTTCCGCATCGTTCCACCACAGGTCCCTGCTTGCATCCAGGGCGGGCGATGAGGGTTGAGGCTCCGTCGTGGGCGATCCGCCGATCGAGGATCGCGCCGTCGGAAGCGCGGCTCCCTGGACCGACACAATGTCGCCATCGTGAGGGATGAACGGGCCGTTCCGAGACGGAGGCCGGCCACAGCAAACGAGGACAGCCACGACGTGCGACGGCTGGACGCGGCTGGGCTCAGCGCCGGACGGCGAGCTCGAAGAGCGCGGCCTCGGCGGTGAGCTGCTCCCGCTCGCTCGCCGTGAGCTCCAGCTCGGCGGCGGCGGCGTTCTCCTCGAGCTGGCTGGTGCTCGATGCCCCAGGGATGGCGACCACATTCCCGTGCCCGATGAGCCATGCCAGGGCCACCTGCGCGGGCGTCGCGCCGTGCCCCCGCGCGACCTCGCCGACGGCGGCGATGAGGGGCAGGGCTCGCCGGATCGTCCGATCGCGGAACAGGATGCTCCGGCTCCGATACCAGCCCCCCGGTTTGTGCTCGAGGCCGTAGCGACCGCTCAGGAGGCCCTGCCCCAGCGGGCTGTAGGCGATGACGACGCGCCCCTCCTCGCGCGCATAGGGCACGAGCTCCCAGTGGGGCAGTGGGGCGGCCAGGCTGAAGCGGACCTGGTTGGTCAGGATGGGGCGCCCGAGGCCGCGCTCGCTGGTGCGCCAGCGCCCGAGGGAGTGATTACTGACGCCGACGTGGCGAACGAGGCCCTGCTCGAGGAGGCTCCGCAGCGGGGCCATCGTCGAACGGGGCGATACGAATGGATTGGGGAAGTGGACTTGGTACAGGTCGATCGCGTCGACCCCGAGCCGCCGCAGACTACCCCGCACCTGCCAGTCGACGACCGCTGGCAGGGGCACGAGTGGCATGAGCTTCGTGGCCAGGACGATCGCGTCGCGTCGCCCCTCGATCGCCTCGCCCACGATCCGCTCCGAGTGGCCGAAGCCGTACATCTCGGCGGTATCGATGAGGGTGACCCCGAGCTCAATCGCGCGCCGCACGATGGCGGGTGCCGTGTCCTGCGCGTAGGTGGCTCCATACCCCCACTCGCGGGACCCGAACTGCCAGGTTCCGAGGCCAATCACCGAGAGCCGTAGGCCGCCGACCTCCACGTAGCGCATCGCCTCAGCCTCCTCGCTCGGTGTCGCCGTCGATCACTCCCGGACGCCGTGGCAGCTCAGCCTCGGCCCCATGGATGCCCGGACCCGATCCGGGGTGATGACGAAGATCTCGCGCGGCCCCGGGCGCGGATAGGGCGCCCCGACGTACCGCTCGGAGTGCCTGTTGATGAAGGCGAGCTCATCGTCGTCGCGGATCTCGGTGCTTATTGTAGCCGCTGCCAGCGCACGCACCGTTCATCGTGATGAGGATCGGAGGCGGTCCGTCGGCGCCGGTCAGCCGACAACGACGGTCTTGCTGGTTGTTGGGCGATACTCTCTATCCAACCTAACGCCCATCGCGACAGCGCAGCTATTCAGATAGAAACGTCCCTCGAGACGGGTGGTTGGCTCGTCGGTGACGAAATCACGATCCACATCGAGTTCGAGCTGATGGCCGCAGCTCAGGAGCTCGTCGCGACGACCACGGATGGCGCCGTGGCCGACGAACGGGGCGTGATGCCGGCGCGCTCATGGTGGGTCGGTATCATCAGTTCGTGAGCCGGGCGCCGCCCCAGGAGTCTGGCCTCGGCGTCCCCATGGCTTGACCGCAGTCCAGAGGTACCGAAGATGACGGAAGGCGCGCGCGGCTACCTGCCGCGTGTCTACCGCGACCTGCGTACCGAGAACCGCGGGATCGCCGAGG
>PLZO01000104.1 GCA_003152165.1 Chloroflexota bacterium | reverse complement strand
TCGGGGCCGGCCGGCTCGAGCTCCGGATTGAGAGCCGACATCCTTCCGCGATCCATAGCCGCACCCTGCACCATCGCCGAAAAACCATTGACGCAAGGGTCTAACATGCGCCTGTCTGTTCGCAGAGCGCCCGAACGTTCGCATCGTGAACACGAATCACTGATAGCGCACCTGGCGTCGGCGGGCTGCGATGTTTGTTCGAGTAGGAGGGTATGGCCGAATGGGCTCGTCGTTCATTCAGGACTGGCGCAATTACGTCACCCGGCACCGGCTGCTCGTGGCCGTCGTGGCTGGCTTGGTGGCCACGCACGTGACCACGAACCTGGGCATGTGGTACCACGGCATCGGACTCCCCGACCTCAACTTCAACTACCTCAACGGATTGCTCGTGTTCGGCAACTCGGCGCAGGCAACGACGGGGATGCAGGACCCGGTGATCCTGACTGCGTTCGGCGGACTCGTGCACTACGCCCAGGGCGTCTCCTTCGCGATCATCTTTGCCTTCGGAATCAGCCCGTTGCTGCCGATCGCGAACACGTTCCGCGGCAACTTCATCAAGGCGCTGATCTGGGGTCTGATCCTCGGCACCCTGAGCGCGGTCTGGTGGATCAACCTGTTCCCGAACCTGGCCGGGCCGGGGAAGAACGCCGGGATCTTCCTCACCAACATGGGACCCGACGCGTGGAAGTGGCTGCTGGCTGTCTACCTGTGGCACGTCGTCTACGCGTTCAACCTGGGGGCCCTGTACCAACCCAACGAGGTCCCAGCGACAGCCGAAGCGACGGCCTAACCCCGTTGCACCCTCGCGGCGGCCGGCAGCCAACATCACCCCGGCCGCCGCAACTCTCCTGGTCGTGGATCCAGGGCTCCTGTGCGGCGGTCTGGGACGGCGGGCCTCAGATGGTCAGCACGACCTTGCCGAACGGCCGGTCCTCGATCAGCCGGCGGGTTGCCTCCGCGGCGTCCCCCAGCGGGTAGGTCCGATCGAGGGCGGGTTTCACCCGACCGGCGGCCAGGAGCGGCAGGATGGTCGCCCACGCGGCAGCGAACGCTTCCGGGGGCTGGAAGTAGATGTTGAAGCCGTGCACGCTCGTTGATCCGCCTGCGCCTTGGGCACTCCAGATCAGCGTGAGCGAGTCGATCGTGAGGGTGGTCCCGCCGGGGTAGCCCATGTTGATCACCCGTCCGCCGGGCACGACCGACTTCAGGGCCTCGCCGGTGATCGAGCCACCAATCGAATCGAGCGCAACGTCCACGCCTTTGCCGTCGGTCAGGCGCATCACCCCGGCGCTGAGTGATTCCTGGGACAGGTCGATCACATCTGTGTACCCGAGCGATCGGGCATGGTCGGCCTTCTCCGTCCGGCCCGCTGAGGTGATGATCCGACCGGCGCCCTGCACGCGGGCCAGCTGGATCGCCGCGTTGCCGACGGAGCCGCCGACACCCGGTATCAGGAGGCTCATCCCAGGCGCTAGACCGACTCCCCGAAGCAGCGCGAGCTGGGCGGCCAGGTAGGCGACGGGCACCGCCGCCGCCTCGACATCACTCAGGTTGTCCGGAACCACGACCGCCTCGGTCGGCCCCGCGGTCACGTATTCCTGCCAGGTGCCCGGACGAGCGAAGCCATAGGTTCCGACGACCATCACCCTGCTGCCCGCGGGCAGCGACTCCGACCCATCCCCCACGACGACGCCGGCGCCCTCGTTGCCCTGGACCATGCCGGGCAGGACCTGCGCGACCCAGCCTCGCCGGCAGGTGTTGTCGAATGGGTTCACCGCGGCTGCGGCGAGCTTGACGAGCACGTCGCCAGGGGCCGGTTCCGGCTGGGGGATATCGACAACCTTGAGGACGTCGTAGTCGCCGTATTCGTCGAATCGTACCGCACGCATGCCTGGCCCTCTCAGTTCTTCAGCTTGTTCGTTCCGCGCACAGCCGACCGCTCAGCGAACCAATCGAGTATAGACCTGCCGCCTCACCACCGGCCCTGGCCCTGTCGGAATCCATCCAAGTGAGCGGGCGGGGCTTGCTGCTCTCCTGACTCACCCAGGAGCTCGCGCCGAGCCTTCTCGATGTCTGCTTCGTACTTGAGCAGGACATGCAGCGTCGCAGGAGCGTCAACGGGTCCGATCGACTCGGCGCCCAACAGGATGAGCGTCCGGGCCCAGTCGATCGTCTCGGAGATCGAAGGCGGTTTCTTGAGATCGAGTGCTCGGATTGAACGAACGAGCTGGCTCACCTGGTCGGCAAGACCGACCGACAACCCCTCGACCCGGGCCAGAAGGATGTCCCGCTCACGCTCAACGCTGGGATAGCCGAGGGGCAGGAACAGGCAGCGCCGCTTGAGCGCCTCGGACAGGTCGCGGGTGTTGTTTGAGGTCAGGAAGACCAGCGGGCGGCGCGTTGCAACGATCGTGCCGAGTTCGGGAATTGTCACCTGGAAGTCGGCCAGGACTTCCAGCATCAGGGCCTCCGCCTCGACCTCGAGCCGGTCGATCTCATCGATCAGCAGAACGACCGGTTCGTTGGCCTGGATGGCCGCCAACAGCGGTCGGGCAAGTAGGAAGGCCTCCGAGAAGATGTCGCCTTCGAGTTCGGACCAGGTCTGCCGTTCGTCGGCCTGGATGCGGAGGAGCTGCTTCTTGTAGTTCCATTCATACAGGGCCTTGGACTCGTCGAGGCCCTCGTAGCACTGCAGGCGGATCAGTCGCGAACCCGTCGCTCGGGCGACACTCCGGGCAAGCTCGGTCTTGCCAACGCCGGCCGGACCCTCGAGGAGCAGGGGTTTCTCGAGCCGCTGGGCGATGTACACCGTGAGACCAATCGTCTCGTCGGCCAGGTAGGCCTGTGCTCGAAGGCGATCGACGACGTCGGCCGGCGAACTGAATTCGTGGGTTGGCAACGTCAATTACTCGCCTCCGTGAGATACGTGTCGGCCACCGACAGATCAACCTCGAAATGGCGGCCCCGGAGCGGCCGCCCAACCACAGGCGCATCGCGACGTAGATGATGGTTGGGAGCGCTACATCGCAGGGGTCAGATGAGTCACCGGACGGCGGCCAAACTCGGCGTCGTCGAGCAGACGCCGGATCGGGCCGCGTTCGAGCGGGCGCGGATTCGTGGGGATCGCCTTCAGCACGAGCTCGGTAGCAGCATCGAGATCGGCTTCGGCCATCCCGATTTCTCGCAATCCCGAAGGAATCCCGAGCCGGCCGGCGAGCTGATACAGGGCGAGGGCCGGTTCGTCAGCCCCCAGCGCGTCGCCGATTCGCCGCATCGCTTCGGCCATCGCGGGTGCGTTGTAAGCGACCGCGTGCGGCAGCACGATGGCGTGGGTTTCGGCATGGGGCAGGTTATAGGCACCACCGAGCACGTGGCAGATCTTGTGATGGAGGCCCGAGCCGGCAACCGCGAACGCGCAACCCGCCAGATAGGCGCCGTAGAACGCCTCCGATCGGGCAGCCAGATCGTGCGGCTCATCGACTACTGCGGGCAGCGCCACGGCGAGCGCCCGGATGCCTTCCTCGGCCATGATCCTGATCATCGGCGGGCAATCGGCCGCGTATGCCGCCTCGACGCAATGGGCCATCGCGTTCATGCCCGATGCCCCGCTCAGGCCAGGTGGCAGGGTCAGCGTCAGCTCTGGGTCGTAGACGACCACCCGGGGCAGCACCCGCGGATCACGGCCGGTCGTCTTACGATGAGCCTCGGTCAGCCCCCAGATCGGGGTCATCTCCGAGCCGGCGTAGGTGGTCGGGATCGCCAGGATCGGGGCACCCGACTCGAGCGCGACGGCCTTGCCCAGGCCGGTGGTTGATCCACCGCCGACGGTCAGCAGGAGGTCCGCCTGCAGATCGCGGGCGCGTGCCCGGGCCGACGCTGCGATCGCGAGCGGGACGTGGGGCAGGACGTCATCGAAGAGGTCGACCATCCGTGGGCCGAGCTGCCATTTCAGCCGGTCGGCAAGGCTGCGCTCGGGCCGGCCGGCAAAGACCATGACCCGCTGAGCACCGAGGCGACTCACCTCGTCGCCAACCGTCGCAAAGGTCCCCGCGCCGAACACCACCCGGCTGGGCAGCGACTCATACTTAAATGAGCGCATCCGCAAGCCCTCAGTCACGCGCATAGAACGGTGGGATGTCGGCATCGACGTTGAGCCACACTGACTTGGCCTGGGTGTAGTCGTGGATCGCCTCGAAGCCCATCTCCCGGCCATAGCCCGAGCGGCCCACCCCGCCGAACGGTGATCCTGGGTTGACTCGCTTATAGGTGTTGATCCAGACCATGCCCGTGTGGAGCTGGGTAGCGATCCGGTGCGCCCGCGATACGTCCCGAGTCCAGAGCCCGCCGCCCAAGCCGTATTCGACCTCGTTCGCCAACCGCACGGCCTCTGCATCGCTGCGGAAGGTGGTGACGGTCACGAGTGGACCGAAGACCTCCTCCTGCGATACCCGCGAGCGTCCCGCGGCCCGGACCACGGTGGGTCGGATGTAGTAGCCCTTGGCCAGGGCCGGATCATTCGGGATGTCGCCGCCGGTCAGGATCTCGCCGCCCTCGGAACGGGCAATCTCGACGTAGCTCAGGACCCGCTCGCGATGCTCGCGCGAGGTCAGCGGGCCCATCTCCGTCGAAGGCTGGAGTGGATCGCCCACCCGGATCGAATCCGCCAGCTCGATGAACCGCGCCAGGAACTCCTCGGCGATCGTTTCGTCGAGCATCAGTCGCGATCCGGCGATGCAGGCCTGACCCTGGTTGTGGAAGATCGCGAAGGCGGAACCGTTGACCGCCGCCGTCAGATCGGCGTCGGCGAACACGATGTTGGCGCCCTTGCCACCGAGCTCGAGCTGGATTCGCTTGAGGTTGCCCGCTGAGGCGCGGACGATCTCGCGTCCGGTCTCGGTCGATCCGGTGAACGCGATCTTGGCCACGTCCGGGTGCTGGGCGAGGTGCAGCCCGGCGCTCCGACCCGGACCGGGGACAATGTTGACGACGCCCTCGGGGACGCCGACCTCGGCCATCAGCTCGGCCAGACGCAACGCCGACAGAGGCGTGAGCGCGGCCGGCTTCATGACGACCGTGTTGCCGGCCGCCAGGGCCGGTCCCATCTTCCAACTGCAGAACATCAGCGGGAAATTCCAGGGCACAATCATGCCAACGACGCCCAGCGGTTCTCGCTGGACGTAGTTGAGGAACCCGACTTCGACCGGGATGACGTCACCCTGGATCTTGTCGGCCATTCCGCCGAAGTAGCGGAATGTTGCGGCCGTTCGCACGACGTCGAGCCGTCGGCTGTCCCGGATGGGATGACCCGTGTCGAGGCTTTCAAGCGTCGCCAGCTCGTCGGCGGCTTCCTCGATCCGGTCGGCAAGCTTCAGAAGGAGCCGGCCACGGTCCACTGCCGCCCGTCTCGCCCAGGCCGGATAGGCCGCCGCGGCAGCTGCGACTGCCCGGTCGATGTCGTCCGGGGCAGCCTGAGCAACGTTGGCCAGGACTGAGTCGTCGTGCGGATTGCGGGTCTCGAAGGTGGCTCCGTCGAGAGCATCAACGAACCGACCGCCGATGAACAGGCGATCCTGGATGCGGGCTCCTTCGCGCCTCTCGATGACGGTCATTGCTCGGCCGAGTCTGGATCTGCGGTCGACGCGGCTAGATCACGATCGGCACGGAAGGCAGCTGCCCGCTCGAGATCAGGGCCGGTAGGTCTGGATCGGCGTTTTCCCAGACGAGCAGCATCGCCCGTTTGGGCGCGTAGCCCTGGTGGCGGATGTCAGCCGGCATGGCCGCCACGTCGCCTGGTCGCATCGTCACCTTGGCAAGGGCCGCCCCGGTATCACGGTCCTCTACCTGCCAGATCAGCTCATCTGACAGCTGGATGAACCACTCGACCCGATCGTTACCGTGGATGATCGGCAGGATGTACTCCTCGGTGGTCGGGCAATACAGGCTGTCGCCGCAGACGGACACGACCGACGGATTCCAAGTCACCTGTGAGCGCGACAGGTAGGCGAAGAAGTTGAATGCGTTAACCTCGGCCTCGAAGCCGGGCTCGGCTTCCTTGACCGGCTCGTCCTGGGGCACGTCGAGGAAGTGGCGGTTGATCGGGTGGCCGTTGTCGTTCGTCCGAAGCGGCTCGTCCCCGGGCATGCTCACCATTCGGGCGGCGGTAACCCGATGGCGGGTGATCGCGGCCCGGTTGTTGCCGCGCTTGATCCCAAACGCTGAGCCGGTCTCAGTTGGCGAGGCGAAGGGGTCGAAGCCGTCGTTGGTCCAGTCGTCGAGCATCTCCTCGAAGGTCGACTTGATCAGCGCGGTCGAGAAGTTCTCGAGATGGTCGAGCTCAGCCTTGCGGTACACGTCGTTGTAGCGGCCGGCAAACAGGTCGACCGTGCCGTAGTGATTGACGGTGCCAACGACGCCATCAAAGTTCACGATGCCGTAGAAGAACTGCCACGCAACGTCGCGCTGGAGGGCTCGCAGAAAGGCATCGGCCGACATGACGTGCTTACCCGTAGGCCATTCGACGTAGACGAAGTACTCATCCCGACTGAACTTGAACTCACCCAGCCTGAACGAGTGGTAGCCGTCGACGTTCGCCTCGCCTGGGCCGGTCTGGATCGGTGCAGTGACGCTCATGGTTGGGACCTCCTCGAAGATACTCGATCGCGACGGATCAGCCGACTGTCTGAATGATCTCGGCCCACTTGTGCACGGTGTCGGGGCCATCCTGGGTCTGGAGGAGGATCACTGCCGGCCTGGCAGCGTGGAACTGGTAGGCCGCCCCAACAGGCAGCAGGGTCATATGCCCACGACGCGCGATGACTCGGCCCATCTTCGGGCCGCCGGGCGTGCCGGGCAGCGCGTTCGATCCACGTTCGGCTGTCGGACCGATGTCGTCCGGGCCGAGCTTTCGGAGCCTGACCTCAACCTCACCGTCCATCACGAGCGCGAACTCGTCGTGTGGCGCGGTCCGCCACTCGGAGGTCCCCTCGGCCCGGATCGCCTCGACAACGTACTGGCGGTTCTTGCCCACGGCGACCTTCTCGTAGGGCCGAGACGTGCTTGCCACCTCGAAGATGTTCGAGAAGGCATAGCGCTTGGGGTCGTCGTCGATGAGGTCGATCGTCCCTTTCTGGTAGTCCGCCAGCGAGCCGAACCTGGTCGTGTAGGTCTTCATCAGGCACCTCTTGCGCGGCGAGGGGGGACGGCGAGAACAATGGAGTACCATAAGTCTCAGGTGCATGTGTTCGCCCTGCGAACGTCGTGCGCCTTGCGCACGAAGTATCGACGCGGGGCGGAGGCAATGTCAAGGCAAACCGGGCTGGCAGCCACTGGGACGCGGAGCGACCGCCTGCAGTCGCTCGAGCGCGGCCTGACGGTCATGCGAAGCTTCACAACGCATCGTCCGGCCCTCACCATCAGTGAGGTCGCGGAGCGAACCGGGCTGACCCGGGCGACCGCCCGACGGGTGCTCCTGACCTTGGTCGACCTTGGGTACGTGCAGGCCACCGGCCGGGACTTCGAGCTCACTCGCTCAGTCCTCGAGCTGGTCAAGCCGTTCGCCTCCCAGCAGGACCCGTGGGACTTCGCCAAGCCGTACCTCGAGGCATTGACCGAGCGCACCGGCGAGTCCGCCTCAATCGCGATCCTCGACGGAACCGAGATCCTGTACGTGGCCCGGTCCCAGACGCGACGGCTGATGACCCTCACCGTCACGGTCGGCTCCCGCCTCCCGGCGCACGCGACGTCGAAAGGTCGGGTCCTCCTGGCATTCCTGCCTGAAGCCGAGTTGGAGGCGTACTTCGATCGTACAGCGATCGCCCGCTACACCGATCGAACCGTGATCGACGAGGGTGAACTGCGCAGGATCCTCGCCGATGTCCGTCGTCAGGGCTGGGCCGTCGTGGATCAGCAGCTCGAAGAGGGCCTGTCGTCTGTTGCGGCCCCACTCACGGACCTGAACGGCCGCGTGGTCGCCGCCCTGAGCGTGTGTGCCCACGCCGGCCGCGTCGACTCGGCCACACTCCGCTCGGACGTCCTCCCCCTCGTCGTAGAGAATGCGCGACGGGTCAGCGCCGTCTGGAACCGGCACTGACCCGCTGACTCGGGGGGCGTGCCGGACGACCGCCCCAACCCGCGGGCGGGGGCGGAGCTTCTGACCGAAGAGCGCCTGGTTGCAGGACCGCGATCGAACCAAGGGTGATCGCCGTCAACTGGGCGATGACGTCATGGATATCGGGCGTTCCCGGCAGGATGCAACGCAGGTCGGTGACACCAGCGTGGGCAAAGGCGATGACCCGATCCTGGCACTCCTCGAGCGTCCCGAAGATCCCCGTTTCGCTCGGATGACCGAACCGGGCAAGGCCCGGGTCCATCTCGGCTCGGGCAACAGCTTCGGCCGCCGTGCGGCCCACCGATACCGGAACGAGCACACCGACCCCGAGCGTCGCCGGGTCCCGGCCCGATTCGGCACATTCGGCCCGGATCTCGTCGGCCGCCGTCTCGAGGTCACGAAAGAGCCAGCCGGGCAGGACGACATCGTCGACCAGCGCCAGCCAGTCTGCCAGCTCCGCCAGGTCCGACAACACGACCGAGAATCGTGGGCGGTCGAGGTTCTCGCCGACCGGGTACCAGTCTCTGAGGAGATCGGCTCGGTCGCTCGCGCGATATCTCCTGGTCAGGCAGACCTCGGCGGGCGCCGCCGGTAGATCGGTCCGGAGGGCCGAAAGCTCACGATCGGGGAGGCTGATCCCGATCCTCGCCCGACCCACCGTCGCGTCCACCGCTGCCAGCTCGGCCAGAACATCGCCCCAGTCGACGGCATCTCCCGCCGAGGGTCCGATCCCACCGAGCCAGACGATGTCGATTCCGGCTCGATCACACAGCCGGGCGAGGCCCGATGCGCGCGCGGGAGCCACGGTCGCGTCTATCACGACGCCAAGGCGGGCCAGTCGTCCTGCCGGAGAGATCGTCGGCTTGAAGTGGATCACGTCCGAGGACGGTAGCACGTGACCTTTGGACGCAACGTCCAGGTCGAGCAGGTCGTACAGTTCTCGCCTATGCCAAGCGCCTCATCGGTCGCACCTGAGCCGGTCGGGTTTGTGCTGTTGCCGGCGGTGCTCAGCCTCGTCCGTCAGATGCGAGAAACCGGCATCCCCGTTTCGACGTCGGAGTTGATCGATGCGCAGCATGCGCTCCAGAAGGTCGATCTCCTCGATCGGAGCCAGGTCCGTACGGCGCTGGCTGCCACGCTCGTCAAGCGAACCGACGACCTGGCGGCGTTCAACCTGCTCTTCGACATCCATTTGCGGTTGCGCCAGCGGGCAACCCGCGAGGGGGCGACTGACGGTGGCCGTCCCGGATCAACCAGGACCGAGATCCGGACCAGCCTCGATCGAACGCGGGCCGGCGACGGCGACGAGAGCGGTGCGACCGCCCTGTTCGAGATGATCATGGAGGCCATCCGACGGGGCGACCCTGACGCCCTGCGGACCCTGGCCAAGATGGCTGTCGCCAGGTTCGGTGGGCTCGATTCCCAGCCCGGAGCCTCCGAACGCTACTTCATGTACCGGATCTTGCGCGCCCTGGATCTGTCGCGATTGATGACGGAGATGCTGGCAGCCGCCCGGGACGACGCGGGCAAGGATGGCGCCGACGAACGGCGACTTCGGGGCGAGCTGGCCGAGAGGATCGAGGCCTTCAAGAAACTGCTCGCCGGGCAGGTCCGGGACCAGCTCACCGACTCGCGAGGTGCCGACGAGGCGGGCCAGCCACTCGAGCTGCTCGAGACCGACGAGGTGGACTTCCTGGGTGCGTCGCCCCGCCAGTTGGCGGCGATGCGCGAGTTGATTCGTCCATTGGCCCGGACCCTGGCGACGAAGATGGCCCGACGACGCCATCGGCGCACCGGCGGGCGCCTCGATATCCGTCGGACGGTGCGTCGGTCGCTCTCATCTGGGGGAGTCCTGCTCGACCCGGCCTTCCGTCGGCCGAAGGTCTCACGGCCCGACCTGTTCCTGCTGTGCGACATCTCGGGCTCGGTGGCCGAGTTCGCCTCGTTCACCCTGACCCTGCTCCAGGCGATCCATGCCGAATTCAGCCGGATGCGCTCGTTCGCCTTCATCGACGGGATCGATGAGGTTTCGGACCACATCCGCGACGTCGACTCATTTCTCGAGGTGCGCCACGTCCTGTACCGGGCAGACGTAGTCCGCGACGACGGGCACTCCGACTACGGAGCCGTGCTCGAGCGATTCTGGGAGCGCTACGGAGTCGATGTTGACTCGCGCTCGACGATCATCATCACCGGCGACGGGCGGGCGAATCACCGCAAGGCCCGGGTCGACATGCTCCACGCGATGCACGCCCGGGCACGCAGGGTCTACCTCCTAAACCCGGAACCGGAGGCCGACTGGAACACGACCGATTCGATCGTCGACACGTATGCGCCGGCGCTCGACGGCGTGTTTCAGGTGCGCAATCTCCGTCAGCTTGGTGAGGCTGTCTTCCGAATCACCTGACCGGCCTGCGGTCAGCCCGCTGGTTCCGCGAGAGCACGGCGGGGCCAACTACTGTCAAGGGGACCGCCAGGGCAGCGGCGCGGGAAAGGTGCGACGCCCTGGTGATAAGTCGCCTCAGGTCCACCTGCGCCGACATGTGCGTTCCCCCTTGGTTCTGCAGTCAAGACGACGATTTCGATGCCCCTTGAATAGAGATCGACTCACGCCACAAGTTCGACGCCGGCCTTCTTGCACGCCTGCCTGAGCCGCTCGTCGACGGTGGCAAGGGCGACGCCGTGCCGCGCCGCAAGCGCGAGGTATACGGCGTCGCAGGCGGTCAGATCAAGCTGGCGCGCGAGATCGGTCACCTCGCCAAGCGCGGTACCCAGGGAGACGCTCTCGATCTCGACGGGAAGTGACAGCAACAACTCGCGGACATGTGCCAGGTCGGCCAGATCGAGACGACCCCGCTGCTCCGCGGTACGAAGACCGTTGGCCACCTCGAGCGGCCAGGTCGCCGGGGCCAGCGCCTCGTCCTGCTCGAGTCGGCCGAGCGCGCGATCTGCCGATTCAGAGGATTCGTCGGCGAAGCACCAAGCGAGAGCGACCGAGGCGTCGACGACGAACACCTAGCGCCGGCCCTCGTCGATGAGTTCGCGAAGGGACAGTCCGCTCAGCGGGTGGGTTTGGCGGAAGGCCCGCAGGCCACTGATCGCCTCATGCGTCGTCCGTGTCGGCTGGGGTGACGCCGGTCCGAGTACAGCGATCGCGACGCCGTGTTTCGTGATCGTGATCGGCTCCCCGTTGGCCACCTCATCCAAGAGTCGGGGAAGGTGGGTCTTGGCCTCATACGCGCCGATCCGTCGCATCACTTCCTCCATCTGGTCTGAGACCAGTCTAAATGCGAAGACAAGGAACGCAAGAGCGGAGATGTCAGTCGGTACCGGGGCGATCGCCGGCGTCGTCGGCGAACTTGGTCGCGCCACCTCAGGCCCGGACCGGTCCGTGACTGACCGGATCGCGCGCGAACGCGACCGCGCGATGGCTCACCAGCTCCTCGCGAGCGCCCTCTTTGAACGTATCGATGTCTTGGGGATCCAGGAGGCGACAGTCCACGGCAGTGCGCACGCCCCCGACAAGGGGCGCCTGATCGAGCGCAAAACTCGTGGCGTTTCGCTCAGTCTCTGGTACGGCTGGGCCCTGCGCTGACGCCTTTGGGCTCCGGAGGCCGACGCTCTATCCACTGAGCTACAGGCGCGCGGCGCAGCGGCCAGCCCATATGGCCTTCCGCGGCCGTCAGCTTACCTGCCAGATGCCCCGCACGGCACAAGCCGGGAATCCGCCGCGAGGAGGTGGCATCGACCTATCCTCTTGGCCCGGACGAAGCGACAGGCCCTGATCTCATCGCGTTTTGGGCCGGGATCCGCGAGACCCCGGACGGGCCAATCAGGCTGGAAAAGTTCGGAGCGGCCCTCCGAAGAGAACCGCTCCGATGCTGTCCCGGTGAAGGTGTCCGCCGAAACGGACTCTTCTGCCACGCTACAAGGGCATCTATCACGTCGGCTGCACCGACTACCCTGACCCTACCTACCCATGACCTTGCAGCTGGGGCAGCTGGCTGCTTTCGCAGCAATCAGAGCATACCTGACGCGGGCCACCCAGCCAAGAGTTTCGTCACAAACCGCGGTGAAAATTCCTTAACCTTCGCTTGGCGCGATCGCAATCGACTTGATCGCCACCGGCTCGTTGGGCAGGTCACGGCTGTTGCGCGGCGCCGAGACGATCTTGTCGGCGACGTCCATGCCCTTCGTCACGAGCCCGAACAAGGTGTAGTTCTTGGGCAGCTTGCCGGTCAGGTCGGCGACGCAGATGAAGAACTGCGAGCCGTTGGTATTGGGTCCGGCGTTGGCCATCGCCAACGTGCCCCGCAGGTAGTCACCCTGGACCTTCTCGTCCTCGAAGGTGTAGCCGGGCCCGCCCGTACCGACCCGCCCTTTATCGAGGCTGGCCTTCTTGCCGAACTTGCCGTCGCCGGCCTGGATCACGAAGCCGGGGATCACCCGATGAAAGATCACGTCGTCGTAATAGCCGCTCGTGGCCAGCTTGGCAAAGTTCGCAGCGGCCTTCGGGGCGCTCTCGTCATAGAGCTCGACGACGATGTCGCCGATGTCCGTCCCGATCGTGGCAGTGGTCATGCGTTCTCCTCTTCCTGTTCATGGTCCGACGGTCACGCTGGTCATCGGGATCGGATCGTTGGCTTTGTTGTTGGGATCCCCGGAGTTGGGCAGGGCGGCGATCGCGTCGACCACATCCATTCCGCTCGTGACGTTGCCCAGGATCGCGTAGTCGTTGGCCTGGCTCAGCGACTGGGCAGCGGCATTGTCGAGGACGATGAAGAACTGCGATCCCTGCGAATGCGGATCTGAGGTGCGGGCCATCGCCACCGTCCCGCGAACATAGCTCGTCGTCACCGGATCGTCCGCGATCGTGTAGCCGGGGCCGCCCGACCCCACCTGCGTCGCGTCTGAAGCCGACAGCTTGCCATCCGCACCAACCCGGCCGTACTGGCCATCGCCGCCCTGGATGACGAACCCCGGCACCAGCCGGTGGAACACGACGCCGGTGTAGTAGCCGCACGCGGCGAGCGCGACGAAGTTGCCCGTGGCGATCGGTGCCAGCCCGCCGTCGACCTTGATCACGATCGTGCCCTTCGGGGTCGTGATCGTGACCGTCTTTGTCTGGCCGGCTGCGAGCGCCGCCGGCTGGGTCGTTGGGCAGGTGCTGTCGCTGGCCGAGCTGGCCAGCGCGGATGCCTGGGTCGTCGGTTCTCCACCGACCGGCAGCCCCCCGCTGGTGCCGCAGCCGCCGATGGCGAACGTTGTGGCGAGGGCCAGGGCGCCGAGCGACCAACCCGGGCGGTGACGACCGGAGGACATCAGCTTGCAGCCTCGAATGCGGCGGGATAGTCGATTGCCCCAGACAGGAGCGCCTCGCCCAGAATGATGCCGCCCACGCCCGCATCGCGCAGCCGGCCGATCCCGGCCAGATCGCGCGCCCCGCCGGCGACAAACAGGTCGATGTCGTGCGCCCGGACGAGGGCCTTCAGCAGGACGACGTCCGGTTCAGCTCCGCCATGGCCCAGGACGAAGCGTCGGACGCCCTGCTCGACCAGCTCGGCGACCAGCCCGGCCAGGGTCGGCACGGCCGGCCGCCGCCAGGGAAACGCGGCCAGGCGCTCGGGCCGTGGGTCAAGCCCAACCGCCAGCCAATCGCCGGCCACGTCGATCGCATCGCGCAGCAGATCGGGTTCCTCAACAACGCCCATCGCCAGGACGACCCGGGTCGCACCCGCGGCGAAGGCGAGCCGGATCTGGTCGGCGCCTTCGACGCCACCGGCGAGCTGGAGTGGCGTCGCGATCCGGGAAGCGACCAGGCCCACCGCCTCCAGATTTGCCGGCTGGCCGCTCCTGGCGCCGTCGAAATCGACGAGATGGATGAGCGGCGCGCCCAGCTCCACGAAGTGTGCTGCGATCCGCTCCGGCCGATCCGTGGGCGCGCCGACCCCGGTCGAGGCACCTGGCCAGAAGACGATCCGCGAGCGGCCTCCTTCGAGGTCGATCGAGGGGATGACCTGCACGCAGTTCAGGAAGGCGCCGGGCCACCTTCGCCGGCGAACCGTCGGCGATGGAAGCTGATCGGGAGGCTACCGCTGCCCAGGAGCGTGTCGTGGAATCGGCGCAGGCTGAACGCGTCACCCAGCCGCACGCGCTCGTCTGCGCGAAGCTGCAGGAGCAGGACCTTGCCCAGCAGGTACGACAGCTGATAGGTGGGCGTGTACGTATAGCGGCGGATCTCGGCCCGCGCGTGGGCGGTCTCGAAGCCCGTTTGCTCGACCAGCCAGGCTTCGGCCTCAGCCACTCCGATCTCGCCCCGATGCATCCGGACATCGAGGATGATCCGGCAGGCTCGCCAGATGGCATCGGTGTGCATGCTCAGCCGAAAATTCGGTTCGGCGTCAAAGCCTTCCTCACGCATCATCTGCTCGGAATACATCCCCCAGCCCTCGACGAATTCGGGTGCCTGGGTGGTCAGCCGGGTGAGGCTCGGATGCTTGCCGGCGACCGACAGCTGGAGGTGATGACCGGGATAGGCCTCGTGGATGCTCGTGTTGCTGATCGAGCCCCGGTTGTGCTCGCGCATAGCGCTCGGGTCACCGTCCACCGAGGGCGTCACGACGTAGATCCCCTGCGGCTTCAGGTCGAACTTTGGGGCGTCGAAATAGGCCGCGAACGGAATCACCCGGCGCAGGTACTCCGGGGTTGGGACCACTTCGATCCGCTCGTCGTTCGGAACGCTCACGATGTCATGCTCGATCAGGTAGCTGCGCGCCCGGAGCATCGCGTCGCGGTAGGCATTGAGGGCCTCCTCGAACGTGGCCGGATGATCGGATTTGAGCTGGTCGATGACGGCCGCCTCGTCCAGTCCTGGATCGATCTCGTGGGCTGCGGCCGCCCGGGCGGTGCGTTGAACCTGCAACTGCTCAAACCCGATCTCCAGGATCCGGTCTGCGTCCAATCCGTCGAATGCCCGTCGGACCAGCAGCTCGGCGTAGCGCTCCCGTCCGAGCGGCCAGCTGTCCACGGCCGTGGCCAGCGTGCCCCGCAGGAACGTTTCGTAGTCCGCCACAGCGACCTTTGCCTGCGCGGCTGCGTGAGCCAGGCGACGGCGCTCGGGTTCGGCGAGGATGCTGCCGGCCACCACCATCTCGTCGAAGAATGCGGGCATCTGCTCGGCCGCCTCGAGCTCGAGCTTCTGCCACAGGCGAACCTGGGGCACCCTCGCTCTCGTGCGGTGCTCTGCCAGGAAGCGTGGGATCGCCTCCAGCCGGCTGGTGATCGACGCTAGGCGTTCATCAAGCGCTGCGAAATCGCGCGCGAACAGGCCAAAGAGCGGGTCACCGATTCCGTCGATGGCGGTCGAGCGGCGTTCCCACACGCGCTGCTCTTCGAGGTCGAACAGCTCCAGCCGGAGGTTGTGCGTCTCGATGTCGCGCTCGAATCGGACCTCGGCCGACAAGGCCCCTGCGTCGAGCGCCTCGATCGTCGCCAAGTGGGCACGCGCCTGCGCAACCTGGTCCTCGATCGCCTCGCGTGTCCCGTTCGGCAGGCGGTGGTCCTCGGTATGGATCCCGAGGAAGGTGGCCGCATCGGGGTGGGCCATGATCGAGCGCCGGAAGTTCGCCTCGACCAGGTCGTAGAAGTGCTCGTCGAGGGGACCTGCGGCGGGCGCCGGCGCCGGCCGGCTGAGCTGGACCGCGTCGAGGTTCAGTGCCGTGCGCCTACCGGCTGGCCGGCTTGCCCGACCACCTCGTGGAGAACCTCGCGGCTCGCCCGCAGGATCGTGGTCACGTCGGCTTCGGTCACGTCGTGATGGGTGGCCGCTCGGATGGTGCCGTGGGGATACTCGATCATCAGGACGCCACGGGCCCGGAGGCCCTCGAGGAAGGCGGCTCGGTTGGCCCGGACGCCGAAGATGACAAAGTTCGTGCGGACCCGATCCGGGTCGAGCTGACCCGGCCTCGGCTGGGCGATGCCGCCTGCCGATTCGATCCCGTCGAGATCGGCCAGGCCTTCGGCTAGCCGCCGGGCATTGGCATGGTCATCGGCCAGCCGCTCGATCATCCCGTCGGGTCCATCGCTGAGGGCAACGAGGCCGGCCGCGGCAAGGATGCCCACCTGGCGCAGTCCGCCACCGACGAGCTTCCGGCCGCGGCGTGCCCGCCAGATGACGTCTTTCGAACCGACGACCACCGAGCCAACCGGGCAGCCGAGCCCCTTCGACAGGCAGAACGTGACCGAATCGGCTGGCGCCGCCAGCTCCCGGGCGCTGACGCCCTGGGCCACCACCGCGTTGAAGAAGCGAGCCCCATCGACGTGGAGCGGGACACCGCGCTCGTGGGCGATGGCCGCGACAGTGGCCGTGTACTCGACGCTGAGCGGCTGGCCCATCGAGTGGGCGTGCGTGTTCTCGATGGTCACGAGGCCCGTGATCGGCTCGTGGAGGTCGCTCGGATCGCGGAAGGCGTCGGCGATCTCGGCCGGGTCGAGAGTTCCGTCCGGCCGTTCGCGCAGGGCGCGGATCGAGGTACCGACGATCACGGCGTGGCCGGCCGCCTCGTCAATGACGATGTGGCTCTCGGAGGCGGCGATCGTTTCCTGCCCGCGCCCGAGGTGGGCCAGCTGGGCGACCAGGTTGCCCTGTGTCCCCGAGGTCACGAACAGGCCGGCTTCCTTGCCCAGCAGGTCGGCCGCCCGATCCTCGAGCGCAATCACCGTCGGGTCGTCGCCAAACACGTCGTCGCCGACCTCGGCTGAGGCCATGGCCCGGCGCATCGCGTCGGTCGGCCGGGTCACGGTGTCGGAGCGAAGGTCGATCAAGCTCATCCGCCGCGAGTCTAACCCGAGGGGCCGTTCCGGCGCGGCTCCCCGGTTGCAGCGCCAAGGCTTCGTTCCGCGGTCGCGCGCCGCGATTGGTGCTCGGGGTCGCCGCTCCGGACAACTTCCAAGCCCGAAATCGGCACGACCTCGACGATTAGCAGTGTTTCAGGACAGATTTGTCCGTGCGGCGTCGACTTAGGCGGCCGCTCGGGTGGTGGCCTCGGGTGGGGCGATCGACGAGGTGCTATCCTTCCGGCTCGCCGCGGACCCGTGGTGTAGCGGCCCAACATGCCAGCCTGTCACGCTGGAGATCGCCGGTTCGAATCCGGTCGGGTCCGCCATCCTTGAATACACCTACGCCCCGTCCGCCGCCCGGACGGGGCGTTCCTTTGGGCATGGCAGAATGCGCGGGAATGACGATTCCGCCGCGCCGCAGGGATCACGCTCGTCTGATCCGGTCGGCGTCCTGGAGGCCAAGCGCAGGCGGCGGTTGGCGGTGCGGCGGGTGGGGTGGACCCTCGTTCGTCTGGATCGCGGTTGTCACGATCGCCCTGGCCAGTCTGGCCACCATTGCCATCCTGCTCGATTCCCCGAAGTCGCCCACCAGCGGACTACTCGGCTCAGCCGGCGGATCGCCGGGCTCTTCTGAGGGGATCGCCACCGCCTCCACTGGGCCTGTCCGTTTACCGTCCGGCCCCGGCGCGTCGAACGCACTGAATGGGCCCGTCGGGACGGCACCGATCGTGCCGGCTGTGGACTTCCTGTCGACGCTCATGTCGGTCAGTCTGGTCGCCCCGCGCAATGCCGCGGGCAGCAACAGGCCGGGCAGTGCCCAGTTCTCAGCGGTGGTGGGTCAAGCAGGATGTGGCGGCTGCCCGCAAAGCTGCTGCCCAACTCGTCATCGTCTATCCGCATTGGGGAACCGAATCCTCACCCCGGCCGTTCTCCGCCGAGCAGGCCCTGGCCCATGCGGTGATCGATGCGGGCGCCGACATGATCATCGGCAACCATGCCCACTGGGTGGGTGCGATGGAGATCTACAAGGACCACCCGATCTGGTATGCGCTCGGCAATTTCGTGTTCGACGAGACCTGGTCCGAGCCCACGAGCGAGGGCCTCTTGCTCGCGCCGACGTTCCGCGGCAACAAGCTCATGCAGGCACGACTGCAGCCGACAGTGATCCTCGACGGCGCGCAGCCGAACTTGCTTGACCCGGCCCTCGACGGGCGGGTCGTCCTCGGCCAGCTCTACGACGCCTCGGGCCGGATGCTCCCCTGGTGAGCTGAGCCGA
>PLZO01000001.1 GCA_003152165.1 Chloroflexota bacterium | reverse complement strand
TCATCGTCGAGGGGGACTCGGCCGGTGGGTCGGCCACCCAGGCCCGCAACCCGCAGACCCAGGCGATCCTGCCCATCCGGGGAAAGATCCTGAACGTCGAGCGTAGCCGGGTCGACCGCATGTTGAAAAATACCGAGATCCTGGCGCTGATCACCGCCATCGGGGCCGGGCTCGGCGACGAGTTCGACATCGCCAAGGCGCNNACGTCGACGGGAGCCACATCCGCACCCTGCTCTTGACCTTCTTCTTCCGGCAGATGCGGCCCCTCGTCGAATCGGGGTACGTGTACATCTGCCAGCCGCCGCTATTTACCACCGAGGTGGGCAAGGAGAAGGTCTACCTGAAGGACGAGGCGGCCAAGACGGCGTTTCTGGCCGAGCACCCCAATCACAAAAACGAGTTCAACCGGCTGAAGGGCCTCGGTGAGATGGACTTCGGGGAGCTGGGCGAGACGACCATGGATCCCCGCAGGCGCACCCTGCTCCAGGTGTCGGTGGAGCAGGCCGCCATCGCCGACGAGGTGCTGTCCATCCTCATGGGCGACGACGTCGAGGTCCGCAAGCATTTCATCCAGACCAACGCCAAGGATGTGAGATTCCTTGACATCTGAGGCCGGGGAAGGAGCACGTTGAGCGACACCATGCCCCCGGGCGGGGGTGACAGCGGAGACGGCACCGGTGCCGCGTTCGCGGGCATCGAGCCGATCGAGATCCAGGAGGAGATGGAGCGGTCCTTCCTGGACTACGCCATGTCCGTCATCGTCTCTCGCGCCCTGCCCGACGCCAGGGACGGGCTCAAACCGGTGCACCGCCGGATCCTCTACGGCATGCACGACATGGGCGCCCGCTCGGACCGGACCAGGCTAAAGAGCGCCCGGGTGACCGGGGACGTGATGGGCAAGTACCACCCCCATGGCGAAGGTGCCATCTACGACGCCCTCGTCCGCATGGCCCAGCCGTTCAGCCTGCGCCACCCGCTGATCGACGGGCACGGCAACTTCGGCTCGGCCGACGACGGCCCGGCGGCCCAGCGCTACACCGAGTGCCGGCTGGCGCCCATCGCCAACGTGCTGCTCGACGGCATCGACGAGGAGACGGTCGACTTCGCCGACAACTACTCGGGCGAATTCACCGAGCCGACCGTGCTGCCCGCCCGCTTCCCCAACCTCCTGGTCAACGGCAGCCAGGGCATCGCGGTCGGGATGGCCACCAACATCCCGCCCCACCACCTGGGCGAGGTCGTCGACGCCACGATCGCCCTGATCGACGACCCGGAGAAGACGATCGATGAGCTATGCGAGCTCGTCCTTGGTCCCGACTTTCCGACGGGCGGCACCATGTATCGGTTCGAGACCCGGCGCAATGCGATCACGGGCGAGATGGAGACGATCGACGCCATCCGCGAGATGTACGCCCACGGCCGCGGCCGGGTCGTCGNNAGAAGATCGCCGAGCTGGTCAAGACCAAGCGGGTCGACGGGATCAGCGACTTGCGTGACGAGTCGGACCGTGATGGAATGCGGATGTATATCGAGCTCGCCCGGGATGCCAACCCGCACAAGGTCCTCAACAACCTGTTCAAGCACACGCCGATGTCGTCGGCCTTCAACCTGAACATGCTGGCGCTGGTCGACGGGCAGCCCCAGACGCTCTCGCTTAAGTCGGTCCTCCAGCACTACATCGAGCACCGCCGCGATGTGATCCGGCGGCGGACCGAGTTCGACCTGGGCAAGGCGCGGGCGCGCGCACACATCCTCGAGGGCCTCAAGATCGCCCTCGACCACCTCGACGAAGTAATCCGGACGATCCGCGAGTCGGCCGATGTCGACACCGCCCGCACCAACCTGATGAGCCGGTTCACCCTGTCCGAGGTCCAGGCCCAGGCCATCCTCGACATGCGCCTTGCCCGGCTGGCCGCCCTCGAGCGCAAGAAGATCGAGGACGAGTACCTCAGCGTGATCCAGCTGATCGCCGAGCTGGAGGACATCCTGGCCAATCCCGGCCGGGTCCTGGCGATCATCAAGGACGAATTGACCGAGCTCAAGCGCAAGTACGCCGGCGAGCGCCGGACCAGGATCGTCGACGACTCAAGTCGGGAGATGACCGACGAGGACCTGATCGCCGACGAGGACGTCGTGATCACGGTCAGTGGCCGGGGCTACGTCAAGCGCCAACCGATCGCCACCTACCGCCGCCAGCACCGTGGCGGCAAGGGGATCATCGGCCATGTGACCCGTGAAGAAGATGCGGTCGAGCATCTGCTGGTCGCCAACACCCACGACTGGGCGCTCTTCTTCACCAATCGCGGCCGGGTCTTCAGCAGCAAGGTCCATACGATCCCGGACGCCAGCCGCCAGGCCAAGGGCATCCCGATCATCAATCTGCCCGGCGTCCAGGTCGAGGCGCGCGAGGTCCCGATGGCCACGATCACGCTGACCGACTTCCGGGACGCGAAGTACCTGGTCCTGGCGACGAAACGCGGGATCATTAAGAAGAGCCCCCTCGAGCAGTTCGAGAAGGTCCGCTCCTCAGGGATCATCGCGATCACCCTCGACGAGGACGACGAGCTGGCCTGGGTCGATGTCGCGTCCGGATCGGACGACATCATCATCGCCACTGCGCTGGGCAAGATCGCCCGGTTCCACGAGGCCGAGGTCCGCCCGATGGGCCGGCCGGCCGGCGGGGTGATCGGGATCCGGCTCGCCCGCAAGGGCGACGAGGTGATCTCGATGAGCGTCGTCCAGCCCGATGCCGACCTGCTGGTGCTGACCGAGACGGGTTACGGCAAGCGCGTCCCCCTGACCGAGTTCCGGGTCAAGCACCGCGGCGGACAAGGCGTCGGCCTGATCTCCCTCGAGGGCCGCAAGACCGGCAACGTCGCCGCGGTCCAGCAGGTTACTGAGTTGGACGAGGAGCTGTTCCTGATCAGCTCCGGCGGCCAGGTGATCCGGACCGAGACGAACACGATCAACCGCTACAGCAGCGCCGCCCGCGGGGTGATCGTGATGCGTCTGGCCGAAGGCGACCGGGTCGTCGCCATCGCTGCCTTTCGCGAGGGACTGGCGGAGCGCGACGGGGTAGACGACAATGACGGCCCGACCGGCTCGCCACCGACGGGCACACCCGCGTCCTGATCTCAGGTCCGGTGACGATCCTGGGCGGAGGAGAGCCTCCCGTGTACTCGGATCATTTCGACATCTACACGGGCAATGCCAACCCGGACCTGGCCCGCAAGATCTGCCGCTATCTCGATGTCGAGCTGGGCAAGGCCGAGGTCTTCCAGTTCGCCAACGAGAACATCTTCGTCAAGATCCTGGACAACGTCCGCGAAAAGGACGTGTTCCTGATCCAGCCCACCTCGCACCCGGTCAACCAGTCGATCATGGAGCTGCTGATCCTGATCGACGCGTTCAAGCGGGCGAGTGCCGGGCGGATCACGGCGGTGGTCCCGTTCTATGCCTACGGGCGGTCCGACAAGAAGGACCAGCCCCGGGTGCCGATCACCGCGCGCCTGATCGCCGACATGATCACCGTAGCCGGCGCCGACCGGGTCCTCACCCTGGACCTCCACCAGGGCCAGATCCAGGGCTTCTTCAACATCCCGGTGGACGAGCTCACCGCCGTCCACATCCTGA
This sequence comes from Chloroflexota bacterium, assembly GCA_003152165.1. Classification (GTDB taxonomy): domain Bacteria; phylum Chloroflexota; class Limnocylindria; order Limnocylindrales; family CSP1-4; genus Palsa-1033. The sequence continues at coordinate 1,576 of PLZO01000001.1, read as the reverse complement.
GCAACTACTTCAAGACGAAGCACCTCGACGACCTCGTGGTGGTCACCGACCTCGGCTTCGCCAAGCGTGCCCGCACGTTTGCCGAGCTGATTGACGCCCCCCTTGCGATCATCGAGAAGCGGCGCGTCGGTAACCTCGATCGGGCCGAGCTGATGAACGTCATCGGCGAGGTCCGGGGCAAGCGGGCGATCATCGTCGACGACGAGATCGATACCGGTGGCACCCTGATCGAGATCGTTCGGGCCCTGGAGCGCGAAGGTGTCGACGAAATCTACGCCGCCGCCACCCACGGGGTCCTGTCCGATCCGGCAGTCGACCGGATCCGGACATCGAGCATCAAGGAAGTCATCCTGACCGACTCGATCCCACTGCCGCCGGCCAAGCGGATCGCGAAGATCAAGACGTTCTCGATCGCACCCCTGATCGGGGAGGCCATCCGACGGATCCATCGGGGCGAATCGGTCGGTGCCCTGTTCAGCAGCGACGTTGCGCTCACCCAGCAGATGCTGATGTGGGAAGACGGCATTCCACGAACGCTCGATCTGAGCGATGATCTGCCAACAGGCGACGATCAGGATCCTGACCCAGGAACGGAAGACCAATGACCCTCCAGCTTCACCGCCCCGATGGCAAGGGCGGCCTCGAAAAGCGAACCGTTCAGCCCGACGATTGGCGAACCCAGCTCGAGTCGCCGCGCTGGGGATCGGCCCTCCGGGGCGGACACCTGCCCAAGCTCGCCAACTCGGAGATGAACCCCACTTCAACGGCCAGGTCGGTCCTGTTCTGGGTCGCCCTGGCCGGGCTCACCTTCGTGCTCCTCATCGCCGGCTACGGGACGGGTTTCTGGAAGTAACCGGTGGGGGCCAGTGACGGCCTCGCCTATACTCTTGCCCCATGGTTCTAGGCTTCCTCAACCGGTTCGTTGACTCCAACGACCGGGAAATCCGGCGGATTCAGCCCCAGATCGACGAGGCCAACGCCCTCGAACCCGAGTTCGAGGCGTTGTCCGAAGCGGAGATCCAGGCGCACTTCGACGTGCTCCGGGACGAGATCCGGATCGTCGCCCTGCCCGACGAACCGAGCGACGACGAGCTCAACCACCCTGAGCGGGAGCGGCGCAGCGACCTGCTGAAGGCTCGCCGCAAGCGCGAAAACGAGCGAATCAGCGCCGCCCTCGACGACGCCCTCCCCGAAGTCTTCGCGATGACCCGTGAGGCCATGAAGCGGACCCTGGGGATGCGCCATTTCGACGTCCAGCTGATCGGCGGGGTCGTCCTCCATCATGGCAAGATCGCGGAGATGCGCACCGGCGAGGGCAAGACCCTCGTCGGGCCGCTGGCCGCGATCCTCAACTCGCTGGCCGGTCGGGGCGTCCACGTCGTCACCCCCAATGACTACCTGGCCCGGCGTGACCCGCAGTGGATGGGCCCGATCTTCCACGGCCTGGGGCTGTCGGTCGGCGTCATCCAGCACGACACGGCCTTCGTCTTCGACCCCGACTACCGTCCAAGCGACGAGACGCTGATGCACCTGCGGCCGGTCGCCCGGCGCGAGGCCTACGCCGCCGACGTGACCT
>PLZO01000059.1 GCA_003152165.1 Chloroflexota bacterium | reverse complement strand
CGGACCGACGCGAAAGGCGCATCGGCTGATTGTACCGAATGCCCACCGGTTTGCTAGGACATGGCCGGGGTTGTCCTGCGCCGCTCGCGCCGCCGCTGCCGCGGCGCGTCGGTGCGTCCCGCGGCCGCTGTCGCGCGCTGGTGCGTGCCGTGCCGCGGCTCCGCGCCCGCGCGCTGACGCGTGCAGTGGGTACATCAAAACGGCCCCTGGCGAGTCCAGAGGCTACTGCTGCCTCCGTCTCGGAATGCAGTTTGTACCGGCACAAGCGTGGCCCGGCACAAACTCCAGGCCGCGCCGGTCCGCCCAGGACCGCTAACCCTCAGGGTCCGACCCTCCTTCGGCCGGATTCGCCAGATTCGCGCCGTCGCTGGTCGATTTGATGTACCCAGTGCACGCATCGGCAGCCCTCGGGCAACTCGACGCCCCGTGCACGTGTCGGCCGCCCTCGGCAAATCGGCGCCCAGGCAGCGCCGTCGGCGGCGCCAGCAGGAATCGCCAGCCCAGGTGTCGCCCAGCGCTCGCGCCAGTGGCCAGTGGCCAGCGCATACGCAATTGGCAGCCTAGGCGGCCGCTCGGCAAATGGGCAGCCCAGGGGGCCGCCATGGCAAACGCTGCGCCTGCGGCAATCGGCCACGCCAGGCACCGTCGATCACGCGCGCCAGCGGCCACTGCCAGTCCCGCCAGCCACACTGCTCGAGCCGATTTCAGGCGCCTGTCGCGGTGCTTCGAAGCGCAAACAGGGACNNCCTCCTCGACGAGGCGGATCAGGCTGTCGAAGGCACGCTCCGACCCCATAGCCTGGCCGAGTACATCGGCCAGCGCGAGGTCAAGGCGAACCTGTCGGTCCTGCTTGCGGCCGCCCGGGGGAGGGGCGAGGCCGCCGACCACGTCCTGCTGTACGGCCCGCCCGGCCTGGGCAAGACCACGCTGGCTACGATCATCGCTCGCGAGCTTGGCGTGAACGTCCGCTACACCAGCGGACCGGCGGTCGAGCGGGCCGGCGACCTCGCCGCGATCCTGACCGCCCTGGACGACCACGATGTCCTGTTCATCGACGAGATCCATCGCCTGAACCGCGCGGTTGAGGAGATCCTCTACCCGGCGATGGAGGACTATGCGCTCGACGTGATGATCGGCAAGGGACCGTCGGCCCGGTCCCTCCGGTTGACCCTCAAGCCATTCACCGTCGTCGGCGCGACGACTCGGGCCGGGCGGATCAGCGGTCCGCTCCGGGACCGCTTCGGGGCCACCTACCGGCTCGACTTCTACGAGGAGGACGATCTCACGTCGATCGTCCTGCGCTCGGCCGGGATCCTCGGCGTCGAGATCACCAGGGATGCTGCAATTGCGATCGCCCGACGCGGCCGGGGCACGCCCCGGGTCGTCAATCGGTTGCTCAAACGGACCCGCGACCATGCCCAGGTCCACGGCGACGGGCGGATCGACGCGACGGTCGCCGAAGAGGCCCTGACGGCCCTCGAGATTGACGAGGTCGGCCTCGACACCACGGACCGCAAGCTGATGGCGGCGATCGCCCAGAAGTTCGGCAGCGGGCCGGTCGGCGTGGCCGCGGTCGCAGCCCTGCTGGCCGAGGAAGTCGAAACGATCGAAGACGTCTATGAGCCGTACCTCCTGCGCCTGGGCTTCATGGACCGGACGCCCCAGGGCAGGATCCTGACCGAAGGCGGCCGGGCCCACCTGCGCCGCCACGGCTACGAGGTCCCGCCGCCCCGGCGCCCCGAACAGGACATGCCGGCGCTGTGGGACGGCGCTGCCGTTGGCGCCGATCTTGGCGCCGCCGTTGGCGCTGGTCCCGGCACTGGTCCTGGTGGTCCGGGCGCGGAGGACCTGGGCACGTCCGACGGCGGCGAACCGGCGTGAGCGGCTCGCCGGCCGTCTTCACCAGCCTCGTTCCACCACCCGCCGACGGTTCCACCAGGGGTCGTCTCGGCCGGCTGACGGTGCCTCATGGGGTCATCGAGACGCCCCAGTTCATGCCGGTTGGCACGAACGCCACGGTCAAGGCCCTCCACCCCGACGACATCGCCGAGGTCGGCGCTACGATCATCCTGGCCAACACCTACCACCTGTACCTGCGGCCCGGCCACGAGCGGATCGAGCGGCTCGGGGGATTGCACCGGTTCATGGCCTGGGACCGGCCGATCCTGACCGACAGCGGCGGCTTCCAGGTGGTCTCGCTGAGCGACCTGCGGGCGGTCGACGACGACGGCGTCACCTTCCGGAGCCACCTTGACGGCTCCGTTCACCGGTTCACGCCGGAGCATTCGATCGCGGTCCAGGAGGCGCTCGGCTCGGATGTGGCCGTGGCCTTCGACCAGCCCGTCCCGCCTGGTGCCTCGTCACGCGAGGTCGTGGCCGATGCCACCGCCCGGACCAATCGCTGGGCGGAGCGTTCCCTGGCCGCGCATCGGCGCTCCGACCAGGCACTCTTCGGCATCGTCCAGGGCGGCCTCGAGCCGGACCTCCGAGCCGCCTCGACCGAGTTCATCGCCAGCCTGCCCTTCGACGGCATCTGCTTCGGCGGGCTGGCCGGCGACGAGACGCCGGAGCAGCGCGACGCCGTCCTGGACCTGGCCGTGCCCGTCCTCGACGGGGACCCCCGGGTACGCTACCTGATGGGTCTCGGCTCGCCGGCGGACCTGCTTGAAGCGGTCCATCGCGGGATCGACCTGTTCGATTCGGTTCTGCCTGCGCGGGTTGCCCGGACCGGCCAGGTGTGGGTCCCCGGGGGCCGACTGAACCTGCGCAACCAGCGCTTCCAGGACGACCCGGCCCCGATCCAGGAAGGTTGCCCGTGCCTCGCCTGCCGAACCTTCTCGCGGGCGTACATTGCCCATCTCTTCCGAGCGCGCGAGCTGCTCGCCTACCGGCTGGCGACTTGTCACAACCTGACCTTCACCCTAGACTTCATGGGCAGGATCCGGGCCGAACTGGCCGCCGGCACCTTCCCGTCGAGTCTTCCCGGCCTCCGCGTGCATGCCGGCCGGATGGGCGTCGATGAAGTGGAGGTGCAGTCGGCGTGAAGCCTCGCTGCGTAGCCTTCCATCTTGTCGCGGAGGAACCTCAATGGGCTCTCACGACCGACCCGGCCGCGAGGCCAAGAAGAAGCCCAAGGACAAGGGTGCCCCGAAGCTGCAGCCCCTCATGGATCCGCCCCAGCAGGCGGAGCTCATCCGGAAGGACCGCAAGCCCCGGCACGCCTCAAGCGAGTCCGAAGAGAGCTGATCGAACGGACGGCCGCCGCCGGGAGCCGCTCCGTCGACCGATGACGACAGGAGCGTGACGAGAATGGCGACCATCAGCGAGCGAAGCGTGGACGAGCGCAACGGATCCGAACGGCCCGGCCTGGATCGGGCCGCGGCCGAGCGGACCAAGGCCGTCGATGCCGCCATCCTGGCGATCGAGAAGCAATTCGGCCGCGGGTCGATCATGAAGCTTGGCTCGGCCGACCGACAGCAGGTCGACTTCATCCCGACCGGTTCGATCGCCCTGGACCTGGCTCTGGGCGTCGGTGGGATCCCGCGCGGCCGGATCTCCGAGATCTTCGGCCCCGAGTCGTCAGGCAAGACCACCGTCTGCCAGCACATCATCGCCGAGGCCCAACGGCGGGGCGGCGTCGCGGCATTCATCGATGTCGAGCATGCCCTCGATCCGGGCTATGCCCAGGCCTGTGGCGTGAACGTCGACGAGCTCCTCGTCAGCCAGCCCGACACCGGTGAGCAGGCCCTCGAGATCACCGAGACGCTGATCCGTTCGGGCGGGATCGATGTCGTCGTGCTCGACTCGGTGGCGGCCCTCGTGCCGCGGGCCGAGATCGAAGGCGAGATGGGTGATTCATTCGTGGGGATCCAGGCCCGCCTGATGAGCCAGGCGCTGCGCAAGCTGACCGGTGCAGTCAGCCGCTCGAATACCGCCCTCGTCTTCACCAACCAGCTGCGCGAGAAGATCGGCGTGATGTTCGGCAACCCGGAGGTCACGCCGGGCGGCCGAGCCCTCAAGTTCTACGCCAGCGTCCGGCTCGACATCCGCCGGATCGAGACGATCAAGACGGGCACCGAATCGGTCGGCAACCGGGTCCGGGTCAAGGTCGTCAAGAACAAGGTCGCCGCGCCGTTCCGGGTCGCTGAGTTCGACGTGATGTACGGCGAGGGGATCAGCAAGGAAGGCGGTCTCCTCGACGTCGGCGTGGCCATGGACGTCGTCACCAAGACCGGGGCCTGGTTCACCTTCGGCGAGACCAGGCTCGGCCAGGGGCGCGAGGCGTCCAAGGATTTCCTGCGCGCGAACGGTCCGATCGGCGAGGAGATCGAGCGCCGGATCCGAACCAAGATCAACGAGGTGCCGGTGCCGGTCGCTGGGATCGTCGAGGCGGAGTAGGCCGAGCGTTCGATGCCCCGGACCGAGCGCACCCAGTCGGCGGGTCGGCCTCGCCGGGAGTCGCTCGCTGATGGACGGGCCCGCCGGGCGGCAATCGACGATCCGGAGGTCGTGCTGGCGGCCGGCTTGCGCTTCCTCGAGGCGCGCGCAAGGTCAGTCGAAGAAGTCCGGCGGCGATTGGGGGACGCCGGCTACCGGACCGAGTTGATCGCGGCCACGCTCGATCGGCTGAGGGGGATCGGGCTGCTGGACGATGAGCTATTCGCACGGAGCTGGATCGAGTCCCGCGATCGGGCTCGGCCCCGAGGCGAGATGGCGCTCCGGCGCGAGCTCAGCCAGCGCGGCGTCGGCCGGGCCGAGATCGCGGCTGCCCTGGCCGCCCGTCGGAAGCAGGCCGAGGAGCAGGCCGAGGTCGGGTTCGCACCCGCAGACGATGGCCAACCCAGCGGATCGCCCGACGAGGCAGCCGCGCGCCGCCTGATCGAGCGCCGCCGGCGTGATCTGGATCGGATCGGGGATCCCCGCAAACGACGCGAGCGGGCCTATGCACTGCTGGCCCGCAATGGATTCGACCCGGAGGTCTGCCGCACGGTGGCCGCTTCGGTTGCGCCGCCCGCGGCTCGGCCCTAGGCTAGCGCCAGACACCGAATGCGTCGCGATCCGGGGAGGAGCGCGGCGATGGCCCACCGCCCCGACGCGGGCTCGAGCGCGCGATTCGCCTCCCGCGTCGTCAAGTCGACTACAGACCCCCGGCCGGTCTCCGGCTGGGCGGGAGGAATAGCAGATGGATCCCGTCCTCGTGGCGGTGGTCGCGATCGCGGCCACGGTCATCGGCGTCCTTCTCGGATTCGTAGTCCGCAGCACGTTCGCCAGCCGGGCGATGAAGGACGCGGACGAGAAGGCCGCCCTGATCATCGAGAAGGCCAGGGGCCAGCAGAAGGACCTGATCCTCGAGGCGAAAGAGGAGAAGATCCGGCTCCAGCGGGAGGCTGAGGACGAGGCTCGGGCCAAGCGCAACGAGCTGTCCAACCTCGAGCGCCGGGTCCTCCAGCGCGACGAGCAGCTCGACCAGCGGGCGGACATGCTCGAAGGTCGCGATCGCAAGCTGATCGATCGCGAACGCGAGCTCGATCGGGCCCGCGAAGAGCTGGCCAAGGCCCACCAGGACCAGGTCGCCGCGCTGGAGCGGGTCAGTGGCCTGACGGCCGAGGACGCCAAGGGCATCCTGCTCGAAGCCGTTCGCGAGGAAGCCGAGCACGATGCCGTGAAGCTGGCCAAGTCGATCGAGCGGCGCGCCCGCGAAGAGGCCCAGGACCGAGCCCGGGAAGTCGTGGTGACCGCGATCCAGCGGGTGGCGGCGGACCATACCGCCGAGCACACCGTGACGGTCCTGCACCTGCCCAGCGACGAGATGAAGGGCCGGATCATCGGCCGTGAGGGTCGCAACATCCGGGCCCTCGAGCAGGCCACCGGGGTGGACCTGATCATCGACGACACGCCCGAGACGGTGGTCGTCTCGGGCTTCGACCCGGTTCGCCGGGAGATCGCCCGGCTGGCGATCACGAAGCTGATCGCCGACGGCCGGATTCATCCCGGCCGGATCGAGGAAGTCGTGGCCAAGGCTCGAGCCGAGGTCGACCTGGTCATGCGCCAGGCCGGTGAGCAGGCGGCCTACGACGCGGGCGTACCCGGCCTGCCACCCGAGATCATCAAGCTCCTGGGTCGGCTCAAGTTCCGCACGAGCTACGGCCAGAACGTCCTCAACCACGTGGTCGAGACGAGCCGCCTCGCCGCGGTGATCGCAGCCGAGGTCGGCGCCGACATCCAGATCGCCAAGATGGGCGGCCTGCTCCACGATATCGGCAAGGCCGTCGACCACGAGGTCGAGGGTCCCCACGCTGCGATCGGCGCCGCAATCGCCCAGCACCATAACCTGCCCATGAAGGTCGTCAACGGCATCGCCGCCCACCACCAGGAGGTGGAGTACGCCTGCGTCGAGTCGCCGATCGTGCAGATCGCCGACGCGATCAGCGCTTCGCGCCCAGGCGCCCGGGGCGAGTCGATGGACACCTACGTCAAACGGCTGGAGGACCTCCAGGCGATCGCCGAGAGCTTTGCCGGCGTGGAGCGCTCGTTCGCCGTGCAGGCCGGCCGCGAGGTCCGGATCCTCGTGCGGCCCGAGGAGATCGACGACCTGACGGCCAGCCGGCTGGCCCGCGACATCGTCAAGAAGATCGAGGACCAGCTGACCTATCCCGGCCAGATCAAGGTGACGGTGATCCGCGAGACGCGTGCCGTGGAGTACGCAAAGTGATCGGCTCAGTGTCGCAAGGTGCTGCACCGTGGCGCATCCACTCGGGGCTCGCCTAGGCGCGCGTCACGTCCGGCCGATATCGGTGCTGCACGGGATGCTGCACATAGAACGGCCCAAGCCGTTGAGAGGGATCTGCCGGAGGGGCGCGGCAAGCCTCCTGACGGGCCTCCCCAGCGGGGCGCTAAGCCGATCGCCAGGGGAGGGGTGGCGTCCTGACCCCGCTGTAA
>PLZO01000119.1 GCA_003152165.1 Chloroflexota bacterium | reverse complement strand
CGGCGCGGCGACACCGCGGATACCATTGTGTACAGGATGGTCGCGCGATAAGGGTCGGACCACGACCGGGAAGTGAGCGGACGCAAATAGTCCGGCGAGTTCAACCGGTGGTCGCAACGATCTCTGCGAGCCTCTCGGATGGTGTCATGTAGCCGAGGGTCTTNNCCGCGCTGCCAGGGCGCGTGCGGGTCGCAGAAGAAGATCGGGATGTCGGTGGCGACGGTGAAGGCCGCGTGGTTAGCCATCTCGGCGCCCTGGTCCCAGGTGATGGAGCGCCAGAGCTCCTTCGGCAGGGTCTCGACGGCCGTGCGCATCGCCACGTCGACGGCCTCGGCGGAACGGTGGCTGTCGAGGTGGAGGAGGAGCAGGAACCGGCTTGTCCGCTCCACGAGCGTCCCCACGGCGCTGCGACCGCCTTCGCCCAGGATGATGTCGCCCTCCCAGTGTCCCGGAAGCGCACGATCGTCTGCCTCGGCGGGGCGCTCGGAGATCATGACCATCCCGGGCAGGCGCCCGCGCTTCTCCACCCGGCCCTGGGGACGGCGGGCCGTGCGTCCGGAGCGCAAACAGCGGGCCAGTTCCCGGCGCAGCTCGCCTCGGCCCTGGACGAAGAGTGACTGGTAGATCGTCTCGTGGCTCACCCGCATCTCCGGGTCGTCGGGGTAATCCAATCGTAGGCGCCGGGCAATCTCCTGGGGCGACCAGAGCTGCTCGAGGCGCTGGGAGACCTCCCGCAGGAGCCGTCCGTGCCGCAGTTTCCAAGGGGCTTGGGACGCCGAACCTCCGCGCAGGCGCGTTGGTGCGCATGCCAGGCCGAGTAGTGCTCGCGACCGCCGCTGGCCGGCACCTCACGGGCGATCGTCGAGGGAGCGTGGCCCAGCCGTCGGGCGATCGCGCTCAGCGACTCACGCCGGCCGATCCCGAGCAGGATCTGCTCTCGCTCACTGATCGTGAGACACCCTCGCCGCGGCTGCCAGCTGAACGGCTGGCCGTGCCCGTGCTTGCCGTCGCGCACCATGAGCCCGACCATCGGCGCTGTGCAACCGATCTCCCTGGCGATGTCCACCAGCCGCCAGCCCTGCGCCCGGAGCCGGAAGGCCAACTGCTTCTGCTCGGCTGTCAGGTGTCCATGTCGACCCTGCATCAACGTCCTCCTGCGATCTGTGTCGATTCATCTCACAGGACTCGTTGCGCTGACGACTTGAACCCGCCGACTCGATCAGCAGGTAATGGTTCCGGCACCGGTTTGAGCGGGGGTACGTTGAAGGCCAAGGTCGGGCCGATCACCGTGCGCCTCCAGGGCAGGATTACGGTGACCGAACGGGATCACGACGCGTTGCGCTCCCGGCTCGACCTCGAGGCTGCGGAGAAGCCGCTGGACACGCTCACGCTTCTCGTAGGGCGGATCGGCGTGAACGGTAGAAGAGCCGGCGTCCATCACCGGCCGACGGCGGTCGGGCGAGGTCGCACCGCCAAGGCCGCGATCGCTCTCCAAAGCCGACCTCAGACGGTGCTGTCGGCGGCGGGCGTTCCACCGTCGGCAAGGGACGCCTCGTCGTCGGGCCGGTCCGCGACGTCCAGGGCGTCCGGATCCTGCGCGTCGTCCGGCGGTTCCGAAACGACCCGCGGTCCGGAGCTCGAGAGAGACGTGGCACGTCCGCGTCGACCCACTCGGCACGTGGACCTGGCGCTCGTCGTGCCGAGCGCCGAGCCCTGGCGCTCGTCGGCGGCGGCCTGGGTGCGGAAGACCTGGGCTTCGAAGGCGTCGAGGAGCCGGCGGCACCGCTTGAGCCAGCTGAGGGCGGCTTCGCGATTCGGGGCGCCGAACCAGTCGCGCTGGTTCACCCGCTCGAACCAGTTGATGAGCTTCTCGTATTCGGCCCGGATCTCTTCGGCCTCCTCGTACGTGAAGTTGCGGCGGAACGTCTCGAACTCGATCTCCTTCGCGAAGTTGATCTCGCAGTTCTCGATGATCTCGTCGTAGTGGCGGGCCGTCTGGTCGACGAACCTCGCGACGAGCTTGTCCGCTTCCACGGTCGACAGCTGGCGGAGCGGCAGGAGGTGGTACTCGCCCGCCGAATCGGTGATCTTCTCGAGCAGCGGCTCGAGCTCGTGGGCGATCTGCTGGTTCTGCGGGAAGACCGTCACGGACTGCTGGAGGTGGACGGCGCCGAGCTTCTTGAGCATCCGCCAGACATACACGCGGTTCGCCGTCGGGCGGGCCGGCATGCGGTAGACGAGGAGCATGAAGCGGGTCGGCCGCGTCGTCGGCATGGCGATCTCCAGAGGGGGTAGGGCGGCGGGCCGGGTGGGTTCCTCCGGCATGATACGGCGCCCTCCAGCTCACTGATCCGACCATTGACCGACGTCGCACCTGACGACATAATATCTGTGCCGATGTAGCAGCAGTAACATTCACCTACTGACACTCGGCAATGAAGGAGAGCTGTAGTGAATCTTGCGCTCGCCGCCCTGCCGGCGTTCCTCGCCTCGATCGTCGAGTTCGTCGAGGCGCTGACGATCGTCCTCGCGGTCGGGGTGACCCGCCAATGGCGGTCGACCCTCCTCGGCGTGGTCGCCGCCGTCATCGTCCTGTCCCTCCTCGTCGGCGTCTTCGGTACGGCGATCGTCCTGTTGTTGCCGATCGCCGTGCTCCGGCTTGTCGTGGGCGGCTTCCTCGTCATCTACGGGCTCCAGTGGCTCGTCAAGGCGATCCTCCGCGCAGCAGGTGCGAAGGCGAAGCATGACGAGGCTGCCATCTACCAGCGCGAGATCGCGGCGATGCGCGATGAGGCACCGGTCCCCGCCTCGGGCATGGATTGGATCAGCTTCACCGTCGCGTTCAAGGGCGTCCTCCTCGAGGGTCTCGAAGTGGCGTTCATCGTCGTTACTTTCGGGGCTTCGGCGAACCAGCTCGGTCCGGCGGCGCTCGGCGCGACGGTCGCCGGCGTCCTCGTCCTCATCGTGGGCGCGGCGGTCCATCGACCGCTCGCGAACGTGCCGGAGAACGGCCTGAAGTTCGCGGTCGGCCTCATGCTCACAACCTTCGGGACTTTCTGGGCGGGCGAGGGGATCGGCATCGTGTGGACGTGGAGCGACGCCACGCTGGTCATCCTCCTCGCGATCTACGTCGTCGCCTCGCTCGCGGCCGTGTGGTACGTCCGGAACCGGATCCTTCCGGCCCATTTTCGGCCAACGATGGCCGCCACGCTCGACAGCTAGGAGAAGGACGTGCGCTATCTCCGGGCCTTCGGGGCCTTCTGGTACGACTTCCTCGTCGGCGATCGGCCGGAGCTCTTCGTGGGTGCGATCGTCGCCCTCGTCCTCGTCTGGCTCGTTATCCAGCTCGGGTTCGATACCGGTGCGGCCGGATGGCTCCTCACCGTCGTCGTCCTTCTCGTCGGCGGCCTCGGCGTCATTACCGCGAGCCGGCCGAAACGCTGACCTCGGGCCCGCTCACGCCCGGCCGTTTCCACTCGCCTCGGACTTCCCGTGCGTCGGTTTGGGTGCTGCAGGAGTTCCTGATAGCCCGGAGCTGCGCGGAGTGCGCCTCCGGCGCGGAGTGCGCCTCCGGCGCGGGGAGCAGCGGGGGCCACGGGGCAGCTCACGATGCGGGCCGACTCGGGCTTCTATGGCCACGAGGTCGTCGCGGTCTGCCGGAAGATGGGCGTCCGCTTCAGTATCACGATCCGCCAGAGCCCAGCCACCGGCCGACTGATCGAGGCGATCCCCGAGGCGGCCTGGATGCCCATCCCGTATTGGATCGCAGGCGGGGTGGACGTCGCCGAGACGACGTCCACCCCGTTCAAGGGTGAGGAGGACGCGAAACCGGCCCGGCTCATCGTCCGCCGGGTGAAGCCGACGCCTGGTTGCCAGCTCGCGCTCTTCGCGCTGTACGACTTCCATGCCTTCATCACCGACCGGGACGGCGAGACGCTGGAGCTCGAAGCCGATCACCGGCGTCATGCCGAGATCGAGAACGCCATCCGGGACCTATAAGTACGGGGTGGGGCTCAATCACCTGCTATCCGGGAAGTTCGCCGCCAACGGGGCCTGGCTGGCGGTCCAGGTGCTCGCCCACAACCAGACCCGCTGGACGGCCCGGCTCGGCCTGGGCGAAGGGATCGTCACGATCAAGACGCTCCGCCGGCGACTGTTCAACGTGGCGGGCCGGCTGACCCGCTCGGCTCGTCGCCTCCGGCCCACCTGGCGGCTCGCTGGCCGTGGGCCAGTGGCTGGAGCACCGCACTCGGGCGACTCCGGGCGATCCCGCTCCTGGCCTGATCGGCCCCTGACGGACTGACCGCCGCTTCGGGGCTGGCGGGAGCCCGCCTGGCCGTCGGCGACTGGATCCCGTTCGAGCGGCTGGCGCGCTTTCGCCCGTCCACAGGCACCGGATCGACGCCTGCGATCGCCTTGCCGACGGTTACTTGAGGTGGTCAGAAGGCATTCCGGCCGTCAACCGACGTCACCAGCCCGAACTTCGGCGGATCCGGGCTTAGATTCGCCGGCTCGATCGGCCGAGAATTCCTCGTTGGCCATCCCGACCGGACGACCCGTCTGGGTAGGCGCGAGAGTGTTGACCCGGATCCGGTGCGGGGCCAGCGCCATCGCTGCCGCTCGGCTCATGTCCAGCCGCAGCCCGGCGAAGATCATCAGCAGGGCGGCCGGCAGGATGGTCTCGAAGAAGAGCTGCAGTTCCGTCGCACTAGGTGAAACCTGTCGCCAGGCCGATCTTGGATGAGAGGGCCGAAGCAGCAGCGCAGCCCGGTTCGCCGCCAACAGCAACCAGAGGAGCGTGTAGCCGAACCGCGAGCCGCCTCGAGGTCCGTCGCCCAGTCGTCCGCGTCGATGTAGCAGTCGCTGACGATGAAAGCCGGCCCGAGGTGCGCGTCGAACCGCGGCGGCGCGGTGCCGTTCCGTCATGAAGGGTGGTTCCTCCCGCGTCCCGCGGATCAGGCGACGCCTGCGCAGCGCCGGATGGGCCGAGGATCGGTCACTCACAACTCCGTGCGACCCCGTTCATCGGTGGCGGCCAGGTGCATGTAGAAGTTCGCCATCTCATACGCCCAGGCCGAGTCGAAGGTGAGGTTGAAGTTTTCGGCGATCCGCCGGTTGACGACCCGCTTGGCGAAGCCGAGCGCATGGGACGAGCGGAGGAGCAGGCGCCGGCAGAACTCGTCGACGGTCGCGTCGAGGTCGGCGAGCGGCACCGCCCGGTTGACGATCCCAAGGGCCGCCAGGTCGGCGCCCGTATACGGCCGGGCCAGGAACAGGAATTCCTTGGCCATCGCCGGCGGCATGTGCATCGGCACGAAGACCGAGCCACCGTCGCCGGGGACCACTCCAACGTCAGACCGACCATAGCCCGTCTCGCCCATGCCCAGGTGGTAGTCGGCGATCACGGCGTCCTCGGCGGCGATGATGAAGTCGGAGGCAAAGGCCAGGCTGGACCCGAACCCGATCGCATCGCCGTTGACCCGGGCAATGATCGGCTTCTCGATCTCGATGAATGCCTGGAGCGTTCGTGCCAGGCCGACGGTCAGGTCCCAATCCTCGCCCGGGTTATGGCGCGACTTCGGCCCGGGCGCCCCGCTGGGTGGCACGAAGAAGACGTCACTTAGCCCGGTCAGCACGATCACCCGGATCGAGTTGTCGGCGCGCAGCTCCTCGAGAGCCAGGCCGAGCTGCTTGTGCTTGGGGAAGAAGACCGGGAGCGGATCGTCGGCTCCGCGTACGTACTGGACGTCACCCGATGGGCGCATCCCGATCGTCGCAACCTGGCCGGATTGAGACACCACGAGACCGCTATAGCTGTTCGCCATCGAGAGTCGCCTCCATTTTGCGCTGCGTGACGGCAACAGTATGCAAGCGAATCCCAGGCGGATATAGCCCACCGTCGGGCGACGCCAAGCACGCACGGCTCCTCGCCAGGCCCGCAGGGACGACGGGAAAGCGGGTGTTCGTCTGGGGAAAGTCGCCTATACTGCGGGGGATCAGTTGCATACGGGGATATGCCGTAACGCCAGCAGGTCCTGCTAATGGATAGGCGATGCGTACAAACCATGTGACCCGTAAAGACGGCTTGCAGAGAAGCGAGTTTGTCTATCAATCGCTCAAGGAGCAGATCATCTCCGGAGCGTTGGCGCCGGACATGAGGCTCGTCGAGTTGTCGATCGCGGCCGAGTTCAGCGTCAGCCGTACCCCGGTGCGAGAGGCGCTCAAGCGCCTCGCTGTCGAGAACCTCGTTTTCGCCGACCCGGCACGGGGCACGGTCGTCCATGCTCCGGACGCTCGCGAGATCGAAAATGTGTTCATCGTTCGCGAGGCGCTCGATGGGCTGGCCGCCCGCCTGGCAGCCCATCGGATCACGCCGTCCGAGCTCGGCCGGCTGCGCGTCGTCGTCGAATCGATGGAGGAGGCGATCGCCAACGGTCGGCGCGAGCAGGTCATCGTGGCGAACACCCATTTCCACGACGTGATCTACGCCGCTGCGGGCAATCCGATGCTCGAACAACTAGGGCGCAACCTGCGCGAGTTCATTCGCCGCTTCACGACGTTGCCGTTCGCCAGTCCCGAGCGCGTCGACCACGTCCTTGCCGAGCACCGGGCCATCGTCGCGGCCCTCGAGGCCCACGACCCGGAGGACGCGGAGACCGCGTCGCGCTCCCACCTCACGGCGGCTCGCGAGTACCTCGTCCGACTGCAGCTCCAGGAATTCGAGAAGCAGCTCGCGTGATCGGGCGATCCCCGATCCAGACCTCTGGCTTCGCCTCCCCGCATCTCGGATGGACCCGTCCGAGCGCACGGGAGAGCAGTGTCCACAAGTGTGTTTTCGCGCTGATCCGAGGTGAGCTATGTCGGGAGTGAGTCACATCGAGCAGCGTCCGCGGGTTGCCCTGATCTTCACTGGCGGGACGATCGATTCGGTCGGTGTCGACCGGCTCGACCTGGCCTTCTACATCGAGGCCAACAAGCGTCTTGAGGACGGCGAGCTCGTCGCCCGCGTCCCGGAATTGGCCTCGATCGCGGACGTCGAGGAGATCCCGTTCCGGCGGCTCCCCAGCCAGTCGATCAAGAACCAGGACCTGTTCGACCTGGTCGCACTCATCCACCAGATCTTCGACGAGGACCGGGCCGATGGGGTGGTCATCACCCACGGCACGAACACGCTCGAGGAGACCGCCTACTTCCTCCACCTGACCCTCAAGCGCGATCGGCCGGTCGTCATCGTCGGCGCGATGCGACCGTCATCGGCGATCTCGGCCGACGGCTATCTGAACCTGCTCAGCGGCGTCCGGGTGGCGGCCACCGAAGCGTCGCGCGGGATGGGTGTCCTGATCGTCCTCAACGACACCATCCTCTCCGCACGTGACGTGACGAAGACCGCGACCTACCGCGTCGAGACCTTCCAGGGCCGCGATCTGGGACCGCTCGGGTATGCCGACAACGACGGTCGCGTCCTCTTCTATCACCGGCCGCTGCGGACGCACACGACCGAGACGGAATTCGATCTGACCGATATCGACGCCCTCCCCAGGGTAGATGTCGTCGTCTCCTACCTCGGCGCGGACGGCGTGATGATCGACGCTGCGGTCGCCGCGGGCACGCGCGGGATCGTTAGCGCCGGGACCGGCGCGGGTCGCCCGACCCCGGCGGAGGACGCGGCCCTCGACCGGGCGGCGGCGGCCGGCGTGGTCGTCGTCCAGGGCACTCGGGTGGGATCTGGCCGGACCGTCACCAGTCCCGGGCTCCGGCGCAAGGGCTGGTCGGCCGCCGACAACCTTCAGCCGTGGAAGGCTCGCATCCTGCTTGCCCTCGGTCTGACGAAGACGAGTGATGTGACGGAGATCCAGCGGATGTTCGACACCTACTGACCCGCGACGAGCTCGGCGGGCTCAGCCGGCCGGCAACAACCCGCGCGGGACCCAGACTTGGCCGTCGAGGATGTGGCGAGCCGTCCGACCGATGGCGACACCCCGGATGACCGGAGCGGCCGCGGGTCCATCGCCGTTGATGACGGCCTCCATCACGCCGTAGGGATGGCCGATCCGGATGCTCTCGGCGATCGGTCGCTGGCCGATCGGTCGGACTAGGGCGTTGACGATCGTGCCGTCGATGAAGGCCGCGGCCGCGGTCGCGATCGCGCCGGTCACCATGTAGGAGCGATGGGCAGTCTGCATCGACATGAGCCTGCCAGTGAGGTCGACCGAGCTCTCCGGAACGTCGACGCCGGCGGTGGTCCGGTAGGCCATCGGGCGAGCCACGAACCCGACCTTCGGCAGGCCCGGTGTCACCTTCGTCGCGTCGTGCCGGTCCGGCACGAGCCCCAGCCACTCCGCGACGACGCCGCGGATCGCCTCCAGGGTGTCGGTCGCCGCGGTGGCGGCCTCGATGTCGAGCGGCAACTCAGTCCCACTGAAGCCGAGGGCCTCCGCGGCGACGAAGACGACCGGGTTTGCCGCGTCGACGATCGAGACCTGGAAGGTCCGCCCGTCGTCGAGCTTGACTTCGTCGCACGGCCGGTCCGTCGGCAGCAGCTTGCCGGTGAGCGACCCGGCCGGATCGCTGAACTCGAGCAGGATGCGGGCGCTTGTCCCGGGCACACCGGGGACCGCGTAATCGCCCTCCGAGGCGGCGCGGCCGCCGCGCACGGGCACGTGCTCGAGGATGATCTTGCCGGTGTTGGTGTTGTGGACGCGGACGGTCGTGACCGGCTCGGCGGCCCGGACGAAGCCCTGGTCGATGGCGAACGGCCCGACGGCGGCCGAGATGTTGCCGCAGTTGCCGCCCCAGTCAACCAGCTGCTCGCCGACGCTCACCTGGGCGAACGTGTAGTCGACATCGGCGCCGGAGTGACTTGGGGCGCCGATGATCGCCGCCTTGCTCGTCTGCGAGGTCGCTCCGCCGAGGCCGTCGATCTGCCGGATGTCCGGGCTGCCGAAGACGCTCAGCAGGAGCGGCTCCATCGAGGGGCGGTCCGGCGGCAGATCGTTGGCGAGGAAGAAGACGGCTTTGCTCGTCCCACCGCGCAGGATGGAGCAGCGCACCGGGACCGAATCACTTAACACGTTCACACCTCCGACCGGCCACAAGCGCAACGCTCGTCGGTCCGCTTCAGTCGACTCGATAGCGCGCTTCGAGGGCTTCGATCTCTGGCAGACCGACGAGCGCCTGCCGGTCCTCCCAGTTCAGCATCCGATCCTGCAACGGCCGGCTATCGCCGGTCGCCCGAAGCTCGGTCAGGGCGTCGCGCATCGCGCGCGCACCCACGCGCATGGCTGTATTCGCGAAGAGGACGATCCGGTAGCCCATGGCACCGAGCTCGTCTGCTCCGAGCAAGGGCGTTCGGCCGCCCTCGACCATGTTCGCGAGGAGCGGCGCCGGAACGCGGCCGGGCAGGGCCTTCAGCTCGTCGAGGAGGACCGGCGCCTCGATGAAGACGATGTCGGCACCGGCCTCGGCGAAGGCCCGACCGCGCTCGATCGCAGCGTCGAAGCCATCGGTGGCGAGCGCGTCCGTGCGGGCGATCACGACGAGGGCCGGATCGCGGCGCGCCTCCAGCACGGCCTGGAGCTTGGCCAGCATCTCCGCCAGCGGAATGATCTCCTTGCCGCCGAAGTGGCCGCAGCGCTTCGGGAATACCTGATCCTCGATCTGGATCCCGGCGACACCGGCCCGCTCGAATTCGGTGACCGCACGGCGGGCGTTGATGGCGTTGCCGAACCCCGTATCGAGGTCAGCCACGATCGGGACATTGACCGCGGCGGCGATCCGGGCGACCTGGTCTACGAGCTCGGTCATGGTCGTCAGCCCGACATCGGGCACGCCGAGCAGGGTATTGGCGATCCCAGCTCCCGTCGCATAGACGGCCTCGAAGCCGGCCGCGACGGCGAGGCGCGCGGTCAGGGCATCGCTGCAGCCGGGCAGGACCAACGGTTCCGGCCGGTCGAGCAGCACGCGCAGGCGCCGGCCCGGGGTCGCGCCGGGGCTGCCATCGGCGGGTCCCGCGGTAAGTCGCGCCATCAAAACTCCGTGTGCGAGCGCCTACACTCGCACACTATCCTAGCGCCAGGATCCCCCGGGCGGCAAACGGTGCAGCGAAGACCTCGCGGCGGCCTCGGCGACGACGGATGACGATTCGAGGAGGCAGCGACGATGGCGGAGCCGGTCTCGGATCCGTATCTGCCGGTGCAGGACAAAGCGTACACCGACCTCAATCCGGCCCCGCGCACGGGAGTCGACAACGGCCGACGCGGAGCTGTTGGCCGAGGTCCAACGAGCGGTATCCGCGGGCGCAAGCCGCCTGGGGATACCGTCTGGGGCGCTCGACGCGATCTCCGCGGCCGCCGTCGGCGACCTGGATCGGGTCGTCCATTCTGTCCGGAAGCCGCCCCACACCCTGCTCGATCACGACGATGCGGCCGAGGTCATCCGCTCCGGCGAGCCGCGCGCGGTGTATGCCGGCCGGCACGGGCGGCAAGGAAGCTCTTCCCGGCCAATATCAACGCCGTCGTCGCCGTGAGCATCACCGGGATCGGCTTCGACCGGACGGAGGTCCGGGTCATCGCCGACCCGTCCATCAGGCAGAACACCCACGAGGTCGAGGTCGAGGCTGACTTCGGCCGGCTCCAGGTCCGGATCGAGAACATCCCAACGATGGCTGTCCCGACGAGGGCCGCCACGATGAGCACACGGAGCCGCTTGGCAGTCCCCCGGTCGGCCCGGTGGTGCCCCACTTGGAGGCCGCT
This sequence comes from Chloroflexota bacterium, assembly GCA_003152165.1. GTDB lineage: Bacteria > Chloroflexota > Limnocylindria > Limnocylindrales > CSP1-4 > Palsa-1033. The sequence goes on along the minus strand of PLZO01000119.1, from coordinate 26,185 downwards.
GCACCGCCGGCGTCAGGAGGGTCAGGACGATGATCTCCTCCCTGGTACCCAGGATCACGGCCAGGAACTTTGACGGCGAGGAGCGCGAAACCGAAACCGATCGTCCCATTGACGAAGGCGGCCCGAACATGGAGGCGACCAGGACGAGCAGGACAACCGGGCTGAGGTCCATCGAACTCCGCCGAGGGCGATCGACGTGGCACTGGCGAGCGTCGACTCGGCATTGACCCAGACGCCCTGCGGCCGATAAGATACCACTGCATACAGTGACATTCGCGCCGCTCCGATCATGGGTGCCGGACGACGGTCGAGGAAGAGGACAAGCGTGGCGATCAGCGATCAGCCGACTGGCACCGCGACGGGCCGTCTGGCCCCGTGGCGCGACACCCGCGAATGGATCGCCCGTGCCGAGGAGCAAGGTGAGCTGCGGGTCGTCCGTGGTGCCGGCTGGCAGTCCGAGATCGGTGAGATCACCGAGATGCTCGACCACAACGAAGATTCACCGGCCGTCCTGTTCGACGAAATCCCCGGATACCCGGCAGGCCGTCGCGTCATCGTCAATTGCAGCGGCAATACCGCCCGCCAGGCGATCACCCTCAACCTTCCCCCGTCAGAGGGCAACCACGATGGCCTGTTCCGATTCTGGCGCGGCGTCCTCGACGGCCTGACTCCGATCCCCCCGCGCGAGGTCGAGACGGGCCCCGTCTTCGAGAACATCCTCGAGGGCGACGACGTCGACCTCGAGGCCTTCCCGGTGCCGACGTGGCACCCGCAGGACGGCGGCCGGTTCATCGGGACCGCCAGCATGAACATCCTGAAGGATCCCGACTCCGACTGGGTCAACCTGGGCACGTACCGCAACCAGGTCTTCAGCCGTAACGAGCTGGGCGTGTACATCAGCCCGGGCAAGCACGGCAAGCTGATCCGCCAGAAGTACTTCGACCGTGGCCAGCCGTGTCCGATCGTCGTCGTCGTCGGCGCCGATCCCCTGCTCTTCATGTCGGCATGCGCCGAAGGCATCCCCTACGGCATGAGCGAGATGGCGTGGGCCGGGGGTATCCGCGACGAGGCGATCGACGTCGTGCGGGGCAAACACACCGGGCTCCCCTTCCCGGCGACCGCCGAGATCGTCATCGAGGGCTGGATGTACCCGGACGAGACCCACCACGAGGGTCCGTACGGTGAATGGATGGGCTATTACGCGAGCGGCGAGCACCAGACCCCGGTCATCCACGTCGCCGCCATATACCACCGCAATGATCCGATCCTGCTCGGCTGCCCGCAGGGCAAGCCGCCGCACGAGGACAACCGCTTCCTCGCATACCTGAAGTCGGCGCTCATCGAGACGCAGCTCCGCCAGGCCGGCGTGCCGCGTGTGACCGGCGTGTGGTGTCCGCCCGAGGCCGGCAACCGGATGATGACGGTCATTGCCGTCGACCAAGCTTATGCCGGTCACGCCACCCAGGCGCTCATGGTCGGCAGCCAGACCGGGACGTCGGCCTACGCGGGTCGGATCGCGATCGTCGTCGACCCTGACATCGACATTACCAGCCTCGACGACGTCATGTGGGCGGTAATGACCCGCTGCGACCCGGACCGCGACATCACGATCATCAAGCGAGCCTGGAGCGGGCCGCTCGACCCGGCCATCCATCCCGACGAGCGCGGCTTCAATTCGCGCCTCCTGATCGATGCGACGAAGCCGTGGGAATGGAAGGACCGTTTTGCCGAGCCGGTCGTCACCACCGAGATGTCGCGGGCGACGAAGGACCGCTGGGGCTGGATCCTTGATCCAGACGCCCGAGGCCCTGCTGGCCCGTAGCCCGACCGGCGGACGCAACGACCCAGCCAAGTCCCCACTCAACGTTCGTCACGCAAAGCCAATCAGCAGGAGAACTGGACAACCAATGGCAAATCCCGTCGATCTGATCGTCAAGAACGGAACCGTCGTCACCGCGGACGCCACGTTCCAGGCGGACCTCGCCGTGGACGGTGGCAAGTTCGTCTCGATCGCGGCTCCGGGCGAGCTCGGCCTGACCGCGAAGGAGGAGTACGACGCCTCCGGCAAGTACGTCGTGCCCGGCGTCATCGACGGCCACGTCCACTTCCGCGAGCCCGGCTTCGAATACAAGGAGGACTGGACGACTGGGTCGACGGCCGCCGTCATGGGCGGCGTGACGACGGTCATCGACATGCCGAACACGAACCCCAAGACCGACACGGTTGCTGGCGTCGAGCTCAAGAAGAAGCTCGCCGAGGAGAAGTCGTTTGTCGACTTTGGGATCATCGGCCTGCTGGTCCAGGACAGCGTACCTGCCCTCAAGTCACTGGCCGAGGCCGGTGTCGTCGGCTTCAAGTGTTTCCTCGGCGAGACGATCGGCAATATCCCGGCGCCCGATGACGGCATGATGCTCGACGGTCTCCGCGAGATCGCCGAGACCGGGCTACGGATCGGCTTCCACGCCGAAAACAACGAGATCATGCAGCACCTGATCCGGCAGATGAAGGCGGCTGGCCGGACCGACGCGCTCGCGCACGTCGACTCGCGCCCCGCGCTCGCTGAGGTCGAGTCCATCCAGCGGATGGGCCTCTACGCGAAGCACATCGGGACGAAGATCCACATCTTCCATTTGTCGTCCAAGGAAGGCCTCGACATGATCGACGAATGGCGCGCCAAGGGCGTCGACGTCACGTGCGAGACCGGCGCCCACTACGTCTTCCTCACGGCCGAGGAGATGGCCACCTTGGGCCCGCGTCTCCGGATGAACCCTCCTGTCCGCTACGGGAGCGAGGGCCACGGCGACTACCTGCTCAAAGGACTGAACGACGGCCGGGTCAACCAGATCGCCACGGACCATTCGCCGCACACCGCGGAGGAGAAGCTCAACGACGACATCTGGAAGGCGATCTCCGGTTTCCCCGGCGTCGAGACGAGCGTCCGGTTCTTCCTCACCAACGGCGTCCACACCGGTCGGATGACGCTCCAGCAGCTCGTCCGAGCCACCTCCGAGGGCCCTGCCAAGACCTGGGATATCTACCCCCAGAAGGGCACAATCGCCATCGGCTCGGACGGCGACCTGACGATCATCGATCTCGACAAGGAAGGCGTCATCCGCGATGACGAGCTCCACAGCAAGAACCACGTCACGCCGTTCGACGGCCGCAAGACCAAGGGCATGCCAGTCGCCACGATCGTCCGCGGTCGGATCGTCATGCGCGACGGCGAGCTCGTCGGCAAGCCGACCGGCCGGATGGTCCGTCCGGTCGTCCAGGGTGCCACGGCTGCGAAGTAGCGGTTGGCACGTCAACCCCGCTCCTCCTCCGCATCGAAGATGCGGTCGTGAGCTCCGGTCAATGAGGCCGGCCGGGCCGTTCCTCCGGAAGCGCGGCAGCCAGCGGTAGTAGCAGCGGCTCATCCGGAAGGCGAGACAGGCGGCGGCCACGGTCATCCCGGCCTCGACGGCCGCGAAGACTCCGGCCCGGCCGCGTGGTGTCAGACGGGCGTTGGCGTGACAATGCATTCGAGGAGCCCTCCCAGATCTGCTGATTGGTCAGCGCCTTCAACCTAGCTGGTGACGGGCTCCTCGGGTGTCACCAACCTCGTGGGAGAACAGACCCAGGGTCAGCTGGAGGCGCCGATCGTAGAGGCCATGTTCTTTGCGAACTCGGCGACGATCTGGTCGGCCTTCCGGCGCATAACCGCCTGCCCGAACTCCCCGAGCTTGCCGAGGATCGACGATTCGGTGTGGATCTGGACCTCCGTCTCCGTCGCAGAGCGCGGCACGAGGGTCAGGGTAGCGTGGGCGGAGACGGCGCTGTTGAGGCGCTTCTCGGCCGCCTGGACGTCCATCCGCGAACGGTAGTTCTCGCGGTCCCGCTCGACGACGATCACCTTGCCGTTCAGCTTGACGCCGATCGGTCCGACTTTGACCTTGAGCGTGCCGAGGAACGTGTCATCGTCGATCTTCTCGAACGATTCGACGCCGGGCACGCATGCGCTGACCGCCGGAATGTCCATGAGGAACTCCCAGACCTTGTCCGGGGCCGCCTGGACGACGACCTTCTGATCGAGGATCACCCACGTCGCTCCTTGTCCGATTTCACTGCATACGGAAGTCTACTGTGTCACCGATGAGTATCGCCCAGGCGGGGGACCGCCGTCCATGAGCGACGTGCCGCCGTCCCGTCCCCGGTCTGGATGGCGATGTGGGTTCCTGATCCAGATGCTCGTCACCCTCCTGGCCACGACGGCGGTCCGGGCGACGCGGCCGACGGTCACCTATCGGGCGCTCTCCCTGAGTGCATCGTCGCTCGAGATCGGCCTCATCCAATCCGCGTTCTCGATCGTGCCGGCCCTGACGACCGTGGCATCGGTCGCTGGGTCGACCGCGTCGGTGAACCCCGCCGCCTGATGCTGAGCCTGAGGACACCCGCCGTGGGCAGCGTGGTGGCCTTCTTGGCGCCCGGGTTGCTCATTCACCACGTCGCGAGCGGATGACTGCACTCGGCGTTCGGCTCGCAGGGAATCATGCCGCGCTGCTCGTGGTGCCGACGATGATGCGGGCGCTCGGCGGAACCGCCGGGGATCACCGCGATCTTCGTCGTCGCGGCGGTCTCGTTCGCCGCCGGCGCCGCTGTGGCGTGTGGCGGTCACGTCGGCGGGTTCGCCTCCGCGCCCGCCCATGCCCTGAGCGCCGCGAGGATCCGCTCTGGGGTCATCGGCAGCTGGGTCGGTCGAATGCCGACCGCGTCGGCAACGGCGTTGGCGATCGCCGGCGCGACGGGCGCATTGGACAGCTCGCCGGCCATCTTGGCCCCAAAGGCGCCGGGACCGACCGTCGTCGGCAGCAGCACCAGGCGCAGGGCCGGGACGTCGCGGATCGTCGGCAGGCGGGTCTCGCCGAGGCTCAGGCCGGCCATCACCCCGTCCTCAACGATGAGCTCCTCCATCAGCGCTGCGCCGACCCCGAAGGCGAAGCCGCCGACGAGCTGCCCGGCGTGGGCCACCGGATTGATAACGGTGCCGACATCCACGACTAGGACCGCGTCGTGGATCGTGATCGTCCCGGTGTCCGCGTCGACCGAGACCTCGACTGCGCAGGCGGCGAAGTCGTTGTCACCGGACTCATCGGGCCCGTGCGTCCCGGCGTCGAAGGTGGCGGTGAGTTCCAGCGGTTCGCCGGCCGGGACGAGCCGGCCGATGAGCTCGTCGAACCCGAGCAGGATGTGCCCGGTCGCCGGGTCGACGATGGCGTCGTCGCGCAACTCCGCGCCAGCCGGCGCGTCCGGCAAGGCGCGCGGCAGCCGTTCGTCGATCCAGTCTCGGAGCTGCTCGCCGAGCATCTCCGCGGCACGGCTCGCGATGTGGGTCACCCGGCTCCCGCCCACGCCGGGGTCGAACGGGGCACCGGCGGTCGTCCGGCGGACTACGCTGATCCGCGATTCGTCGATCGAGGCGACCAGGGCCAGGACCCGCTTGATGACCATCGTCTGGCCGCCACCCTGGTCGGGCAGCGCAGTGAAGACCTCGATCCGCCCGTCGGGCGCGAGCCGGAGACCCAAGGTGAGCGCGCCCCCGCCGACATGCCGTACGCCGAACGCGAGGCCTCGTCCGCGACCTGCCGGCAGCGGGCGCCCCCAGTCCATCGCCGAGCGGACGGTCTCGAGCACCTCGGCTCCGCGGGCCTCGCGGAAGTGGTCCCCGAGCGTCCCGACCTCGCCGTCCCGGACGACGTTGCGTAGCCGAAACTCGAGCGGGTCCTCGCCCAGCTCGCGAGCGATTGCGTCGAGGTGCGACTCGCCGGCGAACAGCGCCTGGACCTCGCCCGGGGAGCGCATATGGCCGGCCGGAACGGTGTTCGTGTAGATCGTCCGGGCCTCGATCCGGACGTTCGGGATCCGGTACGGCGACATCGTCGCGTTACCGGCGGCGAGCATGAGGTGCGGGAGCGGCTTGGCCGACGCGTAGGCTCCGCCGTCGAACAGGATGTCCGCCTGGTGGGCCAGCAAGCGCCCGTCGGCGTCGACCGCGGTCCGCAACCGCAGCCGGGCGGCATGACGCACGTTGGTGGCGGAGAGCTCGTCCGCATAGCGAGTCACGGCCCGCACCGGCCGGCCGGTCGCCCGGGCAAGGAAGTAGCAGGCGAACTCGTCGACCGAGTAGCCCTTCCCGCCGAAGTCGCCGCCGATCACACCAGCCTCGATCTCGATCTGGGCCGGAGGGAGGCCGAGCGACGTCGCCATCTGGCTGCGCAGCGAGAATGGCGTCTTATTCGTTGTCACCACGTGGACGATGTCGCCGTCGTCGATCCAGACCAGCGTGGCGTGCGGCTCGATGTAGCCCGCATGGTGGCGCGGCGTCGTGAACTCGTGCTCGAAGACGCGCGGGGCACGGGCAAAGACGGCCTCGATGTCCTCCTCGCCGCGCTGCTTGAGCGTACGACCCTGGACGTTCGGATGGGCGACGGGTGGCCGGGTGCCACCCATGTAGACGTAGCCACCCGCTTCTGGATGCAGGACAGGGGCGCCGTCGCGGACGGCCAACTCGAGGTCGAACAGCGGTTCCAACTCCTCGATATCGACCTCGATCGCGGCGACGGCGGCCTCGGCGGCCTCGAGTGTGTCGGCCGCCACCGCCGCCAGTCGGTCGCCGACGAAGCGGACGCGGTCCCAGGCCAGGACGGGGCGATCCTGGAGCCGTCGCCCGAACAGGACCCCCTCGACGTCGGCGCCGGTCAGGACCGCCCGGACGCCGGGCAGCGTTCGCGCCAGGGAGGCATCGACGGAGCGGATGCGACCGTGCGGGACCTGGCTGCCAAGGAAGGCCGCCCAGAGCGCGCCGGGCATCTTCCGGTCGCCGGCGTAGCGCGTCGCACCGGTGACCTTGCCGGGCCCGTCATCTCTGCGCTCTGGTTTGGCCAGGGCGGTCGCCTCGGCGGCGTCCGGTGGCGTACCGAGCCCGCGTGCATCGTGGTCGCTCATCGTCAGCCGGGTGCCGCGGCCGAGCGGATCGCCCGGATGATGCCCGCGTAACCGGTGCAACGGCACAGGTTGCCGGCCATCCAGTCGCGGATCTCGGCGTCGGAGGGATCCGGTTGCTCGCGCAGGAGTGCCGTCGCCGCGACGACCTGGCCGGGTGTGCAGGCGCCGCACTGCAGGCCACCCTCGACGATGAACGCCTCCTGCATGGCCGAAAGTTCGCCGTTCGGGCCGGCGATCCCCTCGATCGTTGTGATCGACCGGCCGTCCACCATGACCGCCGGTATCAGGCACGCCGAGAGCAGCTCCCCGTCGACGAGGACCGAGCAGGCACCGCACACGCCGACCGCGCAGCTCTCCTTCGTCCCGGTCATATCGAGATCCTCGCGGAGGAGATCGACGAGGCGACGCTCGGGGTCGACCCGCAAGTCTTGGCCGGTTCCGTTGACGTCGAACCGGATCTGCACGGATACGTCAGCGCTCACTCGGCGTAACGTCCTCCAACCGTCGCGGTCATCCGCACCCGACGCCAGACGGTCGGCTCGGCCACGGTCATTGTATGCACACGTACACCTCAAGTCCAATTGCGTCACCCGCGTCGGTCAGGCGTGCCCCAGGTCGATCTCGATCCCCAGCCCTCGTGCCTGGGCGATCTGCCAGACCGCCCTCGCTGCGGCCAGGTATTCCCCGGCGATGCCACCCGACAGGAAGACGGTGATCGCGCTGGACGACGGCCGACCGGTCCGGGTCCCGATCACGATATCGGCCAAGCTCGCCTGGATGTGGTCCCGGGCGATCTCACCGCGTTCGAGCGGCATGCACAGCTCGCCGTAGTCCGCGAATGCGCTCTCGAGGTCGTCGACCACGACATGGCTGCGCCTGATCGTCTCCGTATCGAGCTCGCGGCGGTCCGAATAGTGCTGACCGATGGCATTGACATGCGTTCCCGGCCTGAGCGCCCGGCCATCGAAGACCGGTTCGCGCGATGTCGTCGCGGTGCAGATGATGTCGGACGATGCGAGGATCTCCGCGGCGTCGTCGACCGCCAGGACCGGAAATCCGCACATCTCCGACATCTCGAGCGCGTACCGCCTGCGCCGATCCTCTCGGAGACTGAAAACGAAGGCCCGCTCGATCGGTCGGGCGGTCGCGATCGCCAGCAGCTGGCTCCGCGCCTGCTTCCCCGAGCCGATAATGCCGACGACGGACGCGTCCGGGCGCGCCATATGCCTGGTGGCGACGGCGCTCGACGCGCCTGTGCGGGCCCAGCTTAGCCAGTCGGACTCGATCAGGCAGCTGAGCCCACCATCGGTCGGATCGAACAGGACTGCAAGCTTCTGCGGGAGACCGCTGCCCTTATTGCCCCCGGTGTAGAGGAAGACCCCGATGCCCAGCTCAGCGCTGATAGCCGGGCTGACGCTCAAGGTCGTATGCGTGCCGGGCGCTGTGAGGAAGGTCCTCGGCCGTCCGACCAGCCGGCCGTTGCCGGCCGCTCGATACGACGCTTCGACAGCATCGACGATCTCGAGGAACGACACGTTCCCCTCGAGGTCTCGGCTTGTCAGGACTCGGACCATGGAATCCCCTCCCGACGGGTCGGCGTCGCGCGGCTTGGCGCGGCGTCCGGCCGCCCGACTGGATCAGGCGACGACCGTGCCGCTCCGGTTGTTTGCTTCCCCGCAGGAAGACCGACAGGACGATAGTGATCGTCCGTGGAGCCGCGCCGATCGTCCCTTGATGATAGCGATTGCACGGGGCCACACAATCGCATACATTTGCGTACAGGCTGCCTGTAGCGCCTTGAGGGTGGAGTGGACGTGGCAAAGCCGGAGGCGCCCCGATACGGGTCAGACGTCATGGTCGACCTGATGCGGGGACTCGAGATCCCGTACGTAACGTTGAATCCCGGAGCCAGCTTCCGGGGCCTGCATGACTCGCTCGTCAACCGCCTCGGCGCCCCGGAGATAATCCTCTGCCCGCATGAGAAGCTGGCGGTCCAGATCGCCCACGGGTATACCAAGGCATCCGGCAAGACGATGGCGGCGGTCCTGCATGACACGGTCGGGCTTCTCCACGGCAGCCTGGGGATCTTCAATGCCTATGTCGATCGCACCCCCGTCCTCGTGTTCGGCGGCGCCGGTCCGATGGACACGACCCGACGGCGGCCGTGGATCGACTGGGTCCACACCTCGAACATCCAGGGCAACGCGGTGCGCGATTTCACGAAGTGGGATGACCAGCCGGCCTCGGTCGCCGCGATGCCCGAGGCGTTCGCCCGCGCCCGTCGTGTGGCCGAGACGGAGCCGGCCGGGCCGGTCTACATCGGCCTCGACGCCGACCTCCAGGAACGCAGGCTCGAGGGGCCGATCGAGGGGATCGCCTGGGATCGTGTCGGACCGGCCAGCAGGATGGGCGCAGACCCGGCTGCCCTCGCGACCGCCGTCCGTGCCCTGGGCGATGCGGCGCGACCGTTGATCCTGGCCTCCTATGCCGGCCGCGACCCGCGGGCATTCGGCTGGATCCCGACCTTGGCCGAGGTCGTCGGCGCGGGGATCATCGATATGGAAGACCGGCTCAATGCGCCGAACCGCCACCGTCTCAACGTCACCGAGTCCGACGCCGTCGCGGACGCGGACGTGATTCTCCTGCTCGACGTCAAGGACGCCTCCCGGTTCACGATGGAGGTTGAGCAGAGCACCCGGAACGTCCGATCGCGCCTGGCTCCAGGAGTCCGGGTCATCGACATCGGCTTCAACGAGCTGCACACGTCGTCTTGGTCCCACCACCATGGAGCGCTGCCGGTGACCGATATCGCCATCACCGCCGACACCTCCGTCGTCCTGCCGCAGATCATCGAGCAGATCCAGGTGCTGGTGGCCATGGACTCACCTGCCCGGGCCGCCGAGCGAGAGGCGCGCCGAGGCGCGCTTGCCGAACTCCACGAGCAGCGGCTTGCAGACTGGGCGGCGGAGGCGGAGAAACGCCGTGACGAGCGCCCGGTCTCCCCGCCGCGCCTGGCCGCCGAGGTCTGGGAGGCGATCCGCAACTACGACTGGGTGCTCACCGCGGGCACCGCGGACGGCTGGGCGACCCGCCTATGGGACTTCGACCGCCCCTACCGACACGCCGGCAAGAGCCTCGGGACGGCGACTCAGATCGGGCTGTCCCTTGGCGTGGCGCTGGCCCATCGCGATATGGGCAAGCTCGTCGTCAACCTCCAGCCCGATGGCGACCTGCTGTTCGATGCGGCAGCGCTCTGGATCGCCACCGCCAACCGGATCCCGATGCTCGTCGTGATGTACAACAACCGGGCGTATTACAACGACTGGGATCACCAGATCCACATGGCGAAGCACCGCGGATCGGACCTGGCCAAGGCCCATGTCGGCGTCGCGATCGAGGACCCGCCGCCTGACTTCGCCGCGCTGGCCCGGTCGTTCGGGTGGCACGCCGAGGGGCCGATCGAGGACCCGGACGCGATCGGGGACGCCGTCCGCAGGGCGGCGAAGATCGTCATGGAGGAGGGCCGGCCCGCCCTGGTCGATGTGGTCTGCTCGCACCGCTGAGTCCGGCGCGGCCGGCCACTCCGGTTCAGCCGCGAACCCGATCCCTGGCGTCCATGACCGAGTCGAGGATCTTCACATAGCTGCCGCACCGGCAGAGGTTGCCGGCGAGGTAGGCCTTGGCCTCGTCGCGGGTCACGTCGGGGCACTCCTCGAGGAGTGCCTTGGTCGCGAGGATGAAGCCGGGCGTGCAGTACGAGCACTGGAACCCAGTGTGCTCGACGTAGGCCTCCTGGATCGGGTGGAGCTCGCCGTTCGGTCCTTCAAGGCCCTCGATCGTCGTCAGTTCGTGGTCCTCGGCCAAGGCCGCTGGCAGGAGGCAGCTGGAGACGGGCCGGCCATCGACGAGGACCGTGCAGGCGCCGCACATCCCGACGCCGCAGCCCTCGCGGGGCCCGGTCAGATGGAGCTCGTTGCGGAGGACCTCAAGGAGGGTGTGGTTTGGTCGGGCCCGGACGCGCTCAGCGCTGCCATTCACGCGCAGGGTCAGAGAGATCTTCCCTTCGCCGTCGACGGGTCGCGGGCTGGTCCTCGGGGAGGACGGATCGGTAGCAGTCATTCGGCAGACTCCTCGACAGCACGGGCTCGCAGGCCACGCAGCACCTTCTCGGGGGTGATCGGCAAGTCGGTGATCCGGACACCGGTCGCCCGGAACACGGCGTTGCCGATCGCCGGCATTGCCGGCGGCAGCGAGGTCTCCCCGATGCCGTGGATGTCGTTGGACTCGAGATGCTCGAGGATCCCGAGGCTGATCTCCTGCGGCATGTCCTCGATGCTGGCGATCATGTAATCGCCGAGGTTGCCGTTCTGGAGCTGGCCGCCATCGAAGACCATCTCCTCGAACAAGGCCTGGCCGAGACCGAAGGCGATGTTGCCCTCCGTCTGGAGCTCGGCCTGGACGGGGTTGACGATCCGGCCGGCGTACACGCCGGCGTGATATCGGAGGAGATCGATCTTGCCGGTCGCGAGGTCGACTTCGACCTCGACGGCCGCCGCCGCCTGATGCCAGTGGACCGAACCGATGCCCTGACCGGTCTCCGGGTCGAGCCCGCCTTTAGACGCGTAGACGCTGTTGGCCAGCAGGTTGCCGCTGCGCGACGCCCGGACGAGATCGCCGTAGGCGATCGACGTCGACGGCGCCCCTCGGGCCTGGACGCGACCGGCGACGAGTTCCAGGTCAGCCGGATCCACCTCGAGCTGCTCGGCGGCTAGGGCGAGCAGCTGGCGCCGGATGTCGGCCACCGCCATGCCGACCGCGGTCCCCATCGAATGCGTGTTGCGGCTCGAGCTCGTCCCCTGATCGTACGGCGTCACGTCCGTGTCCGGTCGCGAGATGCTGACCTGGCCGAGTTCGAGGTCGAGCCCTTCGGCCGCCAGGACGCTGAGGGCCGTCTCCGCACCCTGGCCCATCTCGACCGCGCTCGACAGGATCTGGAGGCTGCCGTCCTCATTGAGCTTCGCCGCGGCGGTCGACGTCGACGGCGTGACGGTGCCCTTGATGATGCACGCGAAGCCCTTGGCTCGGACCTTCGAGCCGTTCCGGCGCGGTTCCTCCGCGGGGTCCCAGCCGATCCGGGCCGTCGCCGTGGTTAGGAGCTCCTTGAAGTGGGCGTCGAACATATCCTCGCCGGTCATCACCGACTGCCCATCCTCCAAGAGGTTCTTCATCCGGAACTCGAGCGCGTCCCAACCCAGCTTCGCCGCGATCATGTCCATCTGGGTCTCGTAGGCCCAGGCAGCCTGCGAGACGCCGTAGCCGCGGAACGCCCCGGCTGGGGGCAGGTTCGTGTACACCGCGTACGAGTCGACCCAGACGTTCGGGATGTAGTGCGGGCCGCCGGTCGCATAGCCGCCGTTCTTGATGAGCCGGGGCCCGATGTCCGCGTAGGCGCCGGTGTTGAACAGGCAGGTGCTCTTCCGGGCGACGATCCGGCCGTCCTTGGTGACGCCGGTCTTCATCTGGATCTTGACACCGTGCTTGGTGATGGTGACGAACTCTTCTTCGCGGGTCAGGTGGATCTTCACCGGCCGGCCCGTGGCCTGGGCGAGGAGGGCGGCGACGGGCTCGACCTTCGTGTACGTCTTGGCACCGTAGCCACCGCCGAGCGTCGGCGTTGTGACCCGGACCTTGGCCTGGGAGACTTTGAAGATCTCGGCCAACGAGGCGCGGACCGCGAACGGCATCTGGGTCGCGGTCGTCACCCGGATGATCCCGGCCTCGATCGTGGCGACGCAGTTGTGCGTCTCCATGGGTACGTGCTGGACGGGCGGCGAGGTGAAGACGTCCTCGAAGACGTGATCCGCCTCGGCGAAGCCGCGCTCAACGTCGCCCTTGCGCAACTTGAAGTGATTGCAGACGTTCGTGTCCGCCTCGGCCCGGACGATGATGTCGGCGAAGGTCTGGCCGAGCCGGCGCGGCTCGTCGTGGACGATGGGCGCGCCGGGTTCGAGCGCTTCGTCGACGTTGAAGACCGCTGGCAACTCGTCGTACTCCACGTTGATCAGATCGAGGGCCGCCTGGGCGACGTCGATGTCGATCGCCGCGACCGCTGCGACCGGGTCGCCTACGAAGCGCACCTTGTCGATGGCCAGAACCGCCTGGTCGCGGAAGATCGGGCCGAAGTACGGAAAGATGTCGTCGCGGGCGGCGAGATCCGGGCCGGTGAGCACCGCGTGGACACCCGGCAGGGCACGCGCCCGGGTGGCGTCGACCGAGACAATCCGGGCGTGGGCGTAGGGACTTCGAAGCAGCTTGGCGTGGAGCATCCCGGGGAGGACGACATCGATGGCGTACGGCACCCGACCACGGACTCGGAGGTTCGCGTCGAGCATCCCGGGCGGAACGATGTGACGGGGTTCGGCGATCATTCGTGCTCCTCGGCTCAACCGGGGGCCGACCGGTCGGCCGCCGCGTCGGTGGCGGTCTCGATCGCCCGGCCGACCCAGACCCGGACCATCTCCGTCCGGTACCAGGCGGATCCGCGCATGTCGTCGAGCGTGTCGATCGCGTCGGCGTAGGCATCGCCGATCCGACCGGTCAGCTCGGGGGTCAAAGTCTGGCCCACCGCCAGCGCCTCCACGTTCGGGAACCGCTGGGGGGTCTCCGCCGCAGCACCGACCGCGACCCGCAGGTCCGCGCAGGTGCCATCGCTGGCGAGGTGGACGAGGGCCGCGACCCCGACGCACGGGCGATCCTCGGACGACCTCGACACGAACTTGTGATAGGCGGTGCCGCTGCCGGTGACCGGGATCGGTATCCGGATGGCGGTCACGATCTCGTTCGGTTCGAGGGCGGTCTCGTAGAAGGCGACGAAGAAGTCGCGGGCTGGGATCGTCCGCTCCCCGCCCGGCCCCCGGACCTCGATCTCCGCATCGAGGGCGACGAAGACGGCCGGCGGATCCGAGGCGTAGTCCGATTCGGCCAGCACGCCGCCGACGGTGGCGGCATTGCGGACGCGGACGTTGGCGACCACCCCGAACGTCTCGGCGAGGACGGGGACCCGGGCTCGGACCAGCTCGCTCAGCTCCACGTCGCGGTGGCGGACCATCGCCCCAATCCGGATTGCCCCGTCCCGCTCTTCGATCCCATCCAGCCCCGGGATCGCCCCGATGCTGACGAGGACCGATGGAGCGATGAGCCGCTGGCGCATGAGGATGGTCAGTGCGGTCGAGCCGGCCACGACCTTCGCCTCCTCGCCATGCTCCCCGAGGAGGCCGATCGCCTCCTGCAGCGTGGTGGGGTGATAGAACACCAGGGATCCGCGCATGAACGACCTCGGTCGGTGCGCACAAGAACCTGCCTGGCGCCTGGACGGTTGGTATACACGTGCATTCTATGCAGCCTCGCGGACCCCCGTCAAACCGGCCTGTCAAACCGGCCACCCGCCGGCCGGTCGAGGGCGGAAAGGGATGCAGCGGTATACTCACGACCCGCAGCGCGGGCGAACCACGCGTCGGCGCGCGCGGGCCAGCGGGAGCAAGCATTGTTCATCCCCGTGCGGGCGGTCGAACCAATCAGGCTCGCTCATGAGGTCCGCGGTTCCGGTCCGCCGCTCGTCCTGCTTGCTGGCACCGGGTACGCTGGTGCGACCTGGGGAGAGGACCTGGTCGGGAGGTTGGCGGAGCGGTTCACCGTCGTCACGCTCGATTACCGTGGCACCGGGGAGACCCCCGGGACCGACGACGACTATTCGACTCGCCTCTTTGCCGCAGACGCCGCCGCGCTGATCGACGAACTGGGATTGGGCCCCACCCACCTCCTGGGTCACTCGATGGGTGGCCGTGTCGCCCAATGGGTCGCGATCGACGCACCCGATCGCGTCCGATCGCTCGTCCTGGCGGCGTCCGGGCCGGGCGAGTACCGGGCGGACCGCGAACCGCAAACCGGGATCCCGCTGGCCAACGCGCTCGCCCTGATCGAAAAGGGCTACGAGCAGACGATCACCGACCAGATCCGGTCGACGTTCTTCACCCCGGAGTTCGCCGCGAGCTCGCCGGCGACGATCGATCGGCTGATCGGGGCATTCTGGGACGGCCGCCCGTCGCTGCGCGACTATCTCAAGCACGTCATCGCTCGCCAAGGCCACCATACTGTCGACCGGCTGGCTGAGATCGACCAGCCGTGCCTGGTCATCGTCGGTGATCGCGACACCCATGTCGGGGGGACCGGGTCGCACCTGGACCAGTCGCGCTACCTCGCGGACCACCTTCCCCACGCCGACCTGCGGATCGCGGAGGGCGTGGCCCACGGCTTGTTCTGGCAGACCCCGCACCCTGTCATCGCCGAGGTCGTCGCCTTCCTGGCTCCCCGCGCCTGACAAGCCGCCGTCATAAGAAGTGGGGCAGATCCACCAGCGTCGAGGCGGCGAACAGCTCCTCTGCCGGGAACGGGCGGTTGATCATCCGCTGCTCGTGGGACCAGCAGATCAGCGTCTCGAGGGCCGGTCGGTTGAGTTGGAAGTCGTTCGACCAGGGATCGGGGCCGAGGATCCGACACTGTTCCTCCATCGCCTCCGTGAACCAGGCGAGGCTCACTCGGCGGGGATCGGCCATGGCTGCGAACGCCCGGCATTTGGAGGTTTCGAAGGCCGTAAGGAGTTCTCGGGGATCCACGGATGAGCCTCCGCGATGGAGCGCCGGATCAAGACCGTGTGCATGATCAGGAAGAAGCCCGTCCGGGCGCAGTGGTCGAGCTTCGGCGCTGCGCGGATCGGGAAACAGGCGCGCGACGCGCGGTTCGCCACGCCGGACCGAGTCGAGCACGTCGGGATAGATTAGGGCATCGATGTCGCCGGCGGCCAGCATGTCCGTGATGGGGCGTCCATCGAGGACGCGTTCGATCCGGTAGCCGTGGTTGTCCGGAAGCGGGATGTCCGCCTCGTCCTGGGCGATCCATGTGCTCGACCGGAGATCGACGCCGTAATCGTCTTGCAGGAAGCCGCACGCCTACAGCCAGGCCGAGGTCTGCCAGGTCCGGATGCCGATGCGGAGCTCCTCGAGCTGTTTCGGTTCGCCGGATACCGCTGGCGGTGGCGACGAAGATGTAGCCGTGCTGGAATCGGCGGTGCGGGAAGGCTGGGATGGCTACGACCGCCGAGCGGTCGCGTTCGTGGACCATCAGGTAGGTCCCGATCGAAAACTCGCAGACTTCGAACTCGGCGTCGCGGACCATGCGCCAGTGCCCTTCCGGGGACGGCGCCGTGATGACGCTCAACTCGATCCCCTGTGGCACGACCTCGCCGGTGATCAGGCCTTGGTTGATGTCGTACTGCCCGCACGCCAGCGTCAGATAGATCGCCTTTGGCACGCCTGATTCTCCTGTCTTGGACGGATCAGCCACGGGAACCGAGCCAGTGCCCGGTCTCACCTGAGATGACGACCTCCGCCCGGGCCAGATCGCCGATCGTGGGCGAGCCGGTCAGGAACTGCGTGGCCAGCAGCTCCTCCCGGAAGCGCGCTAGCCAGCCGTCGACCGCCTCATCTCCCCCGTCGACGACCGCCTGGAGCAGCGGCCGAGCGACGCCGACCGCGGTCGCCCCGAGGGCGATCGCCCGTCCCGCGTCGAGACCCGAGCGGATCCCGCCGGTGGCGATGATCGGAATACCCGCCCTCGTAGCGAGTCCCACGCTGGCGGCGGTCGGGATGCCCCAGTCGGCAAATCGCTCCGCCAGCTCGCTTCCGCGCCGGTCGCCCTGCTCAGTGGCCCGCAGGCCTTCGATCGCCGCGAAACTGGTCCCGCCCAGGCCGCCGACATCGATCGCCGCCACGCCGGCGTCCGCCAGCCGCCGAGCGACCCGCTCGGACACGCCGCCGCCGGTCTCCTTGGCGACGACCGGCAACGGTAGGGCGACGACGAGACGTTCGATCGCCGCGAGCCAGCCGAAGGCGCGGCGATCTCCCTCGGGCTGGATCAGCTCCTGGAGCGCGTTGAGGTGGACGATGACGGCATCTGCCGAGATCATCTCGGCGAGCCGCTTCACCTCATCGACGGACAACGGCGGGGCGTCGCCCTGGGCGACGAGCTGCGGTGCCCCGACATTGGCCAGGAGGAAGGCGGACGGCGCCTCCTGCCGGGCGATCCCGTAGGTGTCGCGGAGGGCGGGCTCGCGGAGCGCCGCGCGCTGGCTCCCCACGCCCATCGCCAGTCCGTGGCGCTCGGCCGCCCGAGCCAGCGCCGCGTTGATGCGCCCGCCGTCCGGGTGGCCCCCTGTCATCGAGGCGATCACGAGCGGCAGGGATAACCGCCTGCCGAGGAACTCCACGGAGGGATCCAACCGCTCGAAGTCGACCTCCGGCAGCGCGTTGTGGACGAACGTGACCTCGTCGAAGCCCGTACCCCGCCGAGCGAGGGCCGCCTCGACCGTGGCGAGGCGCAGGTGATCGGCTTTGCGACCTACGATCTCGTCCATCGACCCCGCCCGAGCTCGTGTATGCCTTGGTGTACGAATCGTACTCCAGCGCTCGATGAGGGCGATATGATCGCCCCCATGGCTAACCCCTTCCGACTCGTGGTCGGCATCACTGGCGCAAGCGGCGTGATCTTCGGCATCCGACTGCTCGAGGTCCTTGCCCTTCAGCCGCAGGTCGAGACCCACCTGCTGATGAGTCCCGCGGCGCGCCAGACGATCGAGCTGGAGACCGACTGGAAGGCCAGCGAGGTCGAGCTCCTCGCCGATCACCGCTATAGGTTCGGCGACATCGCCGCGTCGATCTCGAGCGGCTCGTTCCCGATCGACGCAATGGCCGTCGTCCCGTGCTCGATGGGCACCCTCTCCGCGATCGCCCTCTCGTCGAGCAACAACCTGCTGGAGCGGGCCGCCGACGTCGCCCTGAAGGAGCGCCGTCGGCTCGTCCTCGCCCCGCGCGAGGCCCCGCTTCACCTGGGGCATCTGCGGCTCATGGTCCAGGTCACCGAGATGGGCGCCATCGTCTGCCCCCCGTTGCCGGGGTTCTACACTCGCCCCACGACGATCGACGAGCTGATCGACCACACCGTTGGTCGGCTGGTCGACACCATCGGAATCCGCCTCGACCACGATCTGTCCGCCCGCTGGAAGGGGCCGGACGCGCGTCAAACCGGGCGTCGCCAAGCGGCGGACGGCCCTGACTCGCCGAACGCGGACTGACACCAACCACGGCGATCAGGCGCTGGCCCGGACCTCGGTCCCGAGCGCCGCGCCAAGCATTGCGATCGGGCCACCGGTCCGGGCGGCACGCAAGCGATCGACGAGGATCACGCCGACCTGGACCGCCGTCGAGCGGCCGAGCTGGACGAGCTCCGCCTCGTCGAACATCGCGGCGAGCGTCGCCCACGACGGCCAGCTCGCGGACGTTGAACAGCCCGGCATCGAGACCCGGCAGGACGGCCACCATCGATCCCCGCCGCGCGGATCGCGGGATCGTCGAATGGCAAGTCGCGGTCAGCTTCCGGCGCCGGCGCGCCGGCGCCGGTCGAGCAGGTCGACGACCGCGTCGAGAATCTTGACGTAGCTCCCGCACCGGCAGAGGTTGCCCGCCAGGTAGTGGCGGATCTCGTCGCGGGTCGCATCCGGCTGCTCATCGGCCAGCTGTCCAGCGGCCAGCACGAAGCCCGGCGTGCAATACGAGCATTGGAAGGCCGTGTGGTCGACGAACGCCTGCTGGACGTCGCTCAGCTCGCCGAACTCGCCGCCCAGCCCCTCAACCGTCGTGATCGACCGACCCTCGGCGGCCGGGGCGAGGACGAGGCACGAGGAGACCTGCTCGCCGTCGAGCAACACCGTGCAGGCGCCACACATCCCGACGCCGCAGCCTTCGCGGACACCGAACAGGTCGGCCTCGTCACGAAGGGTGTCGAGCAGGGTGTGCCACGGTCGGGGCGTCAACTCCGTCGGCTGGCCGTTGATCGTGGTCGAGACGAAGACGCGGCCGGTCTCTGTGGCCCGCTCGACGCTCATCGGTCGGCCGCCGTCACGGCGTCGGCGGCACGGGCGGCCTCGACGGCCCGCAGCCCACGGAGGATCTTCTCCGGGGTGATCGGCAGGTCGACGATGCGGACGCCCGTCGCCCGATAGATCGCGTTGCCGATCGCGGGCATGACCGGCGGCAGCCCGGTCTCGCCGATGCCGTGGATCTCCTTCCTGACCGGCTCCTCGAGCAGGCTGACACCCAGCTCGCCCGGCATGTCCTCGAAGCTGGCGATCATGTAGTCGCCGAGGTTTCCGTTTTGCAGCTGGCCGTTATCGTAAATGAGCTCCTCGAACAGCGCCTGGCCCAGACCGAAGGCGACGTTGCCCTCGCACTGGAGCTCGGCCTGGACCGGGTTGACGACCCGGCCGGCATAAACGGCGGTGTGGTAGCGGAGCAGGTCCACCTTGCCGGTCTCGAGATCGACCTCCACCTCGGCGGCGCCAGCGGCCTGGTGCCAATGGGTGGCCCCGATCCCTTGCCCGGTCTCCGCGTCGAGCCCGCCCTCGGAGCTGAAGCGACCCGAGGCGACTAGGTTGCCGGAGCGCGTCGCCCGGACCAGCGCCCCGTAGTCGATGCCCCAGTCGGGCGCGCCCTTGGCGCGAACGCATCCGTCGGCCAGCTCGAGGTCGCCCAGGGCGATCTCCAGCTTCTCGGCCGCCATCTCGAGCAGCTGCTGGCGGATCGTCGCGCACGCGTCGGTGACCGCGCCGCCCATCGCGTGGGTCGAGCGACTTGAGCTCGTCTGCTGGTCGTACGGGGTGAACTCGGTGTCTGGTCGGCTGATCGTAATCCGCTCGATCGGGAGGGCCAGCGCCTCGGCGGCCAGGATGGCCATTGCCGTCTGGAGCCCCTGGCCCATCTCGACGGAGCTGGTCAGGACGTTGAGGCTGCCGTCGTCGTTCAGCTTGGCGATAGCCGTTGACGTCGACGGGGTCACCGTTCCCTTGATGATGCAGGAGAGACCCTTAGCCCGAACCTTCGAGCCATCTCGCTCGACGCTGGCGGGCCAGTCCCAGCCGATCCTGCTGGCGACCTCGTCGAGGAGCTCCCGGAAGTGGCAGTCCTCGAGGACCTCGCCGGTGGCGAAGGTCTGGCCGTTCTCGAGCAGGTTTTTCTTCCGCAGCTCATAGGGGTCCATTCCCAGCCGCTCGGCGATCATCTCGATCTGTGTCTCGTACGCCCAGGCGGCCTGGGAGATCCCGTAGCCGCGGAATGCGCCGGACGGCGGCCGGTTAGTGTAGACCGCGTACGAGTCGATCCAGACGTTGGGGATCGATGTCGGTCCGCCCGTTCCGTAGCCGCCGTTCTTGATCAGGCGAGGTGAGATGTCGGCATGGGCACCGGCGTTGAAGTAGCAGGTGCTCTGCCGGGCGACGATCGTGCCGTCCTTGCGGAGCCCGGTCTTCAGGGTGATCTGCATGCCGTGCTTGGAGATGGTGACGAACTCCTCCTCGCGGCTGAGGTGGAGCCGGACGGGCCGGCGGGTCACCCGCGACAGGACGGCTACGAGCGGTTCGATGTTCGGGTAGCACTTGCCGCCGTAGCCACCGCCTAGGGTCTGGACGACGACCCGGACCCGCGACGCCGGCAGGTCGAAGATCTCGGCGATCTGTGACCGGACCATGAACGGGATCTGCGATGTCGTGTGGATCGTCAGCTCGTCGTCGCGGACGTCGGCCACTGTGCAGTGGGTTTCGAGCGGGACGTGCTGGACAGCCGGACTCGTGAAGGTGTCCTCGAAGATGTACTCGGCCTCCGCAAAACCCGCTTCGATGTCGCCCTTGCGCAACTTGAACTTATTGCAGATGTTCGTCCCGGGCTGGCTGTCAACGATAATGTCGGCGAAGGTCGCGCCGCTGGCGGGCGGCTCCGGGTGGACGAGCGGCGCATCCGGCGCAAGAGCCTTGTCGAAGTCGAAGACGGCCGGCAGCTCCTCGTACTCGATTTCGATGAGATCCAGAGCCGCCTGGGCCGCATCGCGATCGATCGCGGCCACCGCGACGACCGGCTCGCCGACGTAACGGACCCGGTCGATAGCCAGGATCGGCTGGTCGCGGAATACCGGACCGAACCGCGAGCGGACGTCCGTCCGGGCATCGATCTCGGCGCCGGTCAGGACAGCCACCACGCCCGGGACCGCCTTCGCCTGTTCTGTGTCGATCCGGGCGATCAGGGCGTGCGGCGACGTACTGCGCAGGACGAGGGCGTGAAGCATGCCGGGCAGGCTCAGGTTGATGACATACGGAACGCGGCCAGTCACCCGCTCCCGCGCGTCGAGCATGCCGGAGAAGCCGGGGTCGGCGGCCCCACGGTGTGCCCAGGCCGTCGTCATGCCGCCGCCCCCGCTGCCGCATCGGCCGCGGCTCGTGCGGACTCGAGGGCGCGCCGGACCCAGACCCGGACCATCTCGGTCCGGTACCACGACGAACCGCGAACGTCATCGAGTGTCTCGATCCGCTGGGCGTACCCGTCGGCAATCGCCCGGCGGACATTCTCACCGAGGTCGGTGCCATCCGCCTCCGCCTCGAGATCGGGAAATCGTTGTGGCGTTTCGGCGGCCGCGCCGACGCTCACCCGGGCGTTCGTGTAGCGGCCCTTGTCGATCGCCTGGCAGCTCGCGAAGACACCGACGCACGGCCGGTCCTCGGACGAGCGGGTGACGAACTTGTGATAGACCGCACCGGTCCCGGCGGCCGGGACCGGTACCCGGACCGCTGTCACGATCTCGGTCGGCGCGAGGGCCGTCTCGTAGAAAGCGACAAAGAACTTGCGCGCCGGGATGACCCGCCGACCGTCCGGGCCGTAGGCCACGATCTCCGCGTCAAGCCCGACGAAGGTGGCCGGCGGGTCCGACGCGTAGTCGGCCTCGGCGACCACCCCGCCGACCGTCGCGGCGTTGCGGATGCGGACGTTGGCGACCTTCGAGAACGTGTCGGCCAGGACCGGGATCTCCCTCCGGATCGTCGGATCGCGCTCGACCATCCGATGGGTCACGAGGGCGCCTACCTCGACGACGGCACCGGTCGTGCTGATGTCGCGAAGCCCCGGCAGTCGCCCGATCCAGACGAGGACAGAGGGGTCGATCAGGCGGTTGCGGAGCATGATCGTGAGAGCGGTCGAGCCGGCGACGATCTTGGCCTCGTCCTCGTGCTCCTGGAGCAAGGCGACGGCCTCGTCGATCGTTTCTGGGCGGACGAATGCGAGCGCGCGCGTCATGGAACGGTCCTCGTGGCGGAGCGGGCGGATCGATATACCGGCGCGATCAAAGGGACGCAGCAGCATGCGACTATCATCGCTCAGGTAATCTTACGCGCCCGAAGCCGTCGGAGCACCGCCCGCAGCTCCCGCTCGGGATCGCGCGGCGGACGACGGATGCGGGCCCTGGCGACGCCCACATCGAGACCCAGCTCGACGTCAAGGTGCCGTGGCCAGTCGGTCGCGAGCTCGGCATCAATCGCTGCGATGAGACCAGCGAAGAATTCATCTGCCGACTGCGGGTACGCCATCGACAGAACAACAGCGTCGCCGACTTGCTGCAGGCGGCGCCAATGCATGAGCAGGGTCGTCTTACCGATTGCCCACTCGCCGACAAGGGCAGTGTGCTGGGGTTGACCTTCGCGCGTCCGGACGATCCGCGCCTCAAAGGTTGGCCGTCTCGCGCTCGCGGCCAGCCAGCAGCGGCGGGAGGATCCCGCTGTCCGGTCGGAATGGGTTCGTCGATCGCGTTTGTGACAAGCACATCTATGTCACGGTCGCGCTCGACGAGCTCGGTGGCCGGCTCGGGGAGCTGACCGTGCCGGCCGACAGCGGTGGGTACGTCCAGCTGACGCAGTGGGCCGTCGGCCACGGACAGATCATCGCCTTCGGGATCGAGGGCACGGGCTCGTACGGCGCCGAGGTCGCGAGCCACCTCCATCGGCTGGGTCACCGGCGGCCTGTACAAGACCGAGCTCATCCGGGCCCGGGGCCCCTGGCGGACCGCCGACCAGGTCGAGCTCGCCACCGCCGCCTGGGTGGCCTGGTGCAACGCGGAGCGTCTCCACGGCGCATGTGGCGACATCCCGCCGGCCGAGTTCGAGGCCGCCTACCATCAGCGCCTAGTGGCGACCACCGAGGCCGCCTGAAATCCAATCAGCAGAGTCTCCACGTGCGTAGCCCAGGGCGGTTCAGCCCGTCGAAGCGATCACCGCGGCCGAGCTGCGGGCCTGGCTGCTCGAGCTCCGGAGCACGCTCGCGCCCGAGTCGATCGCCGGCTATGTCCGCGGCTTGAAAGTGTTTGGCAACTGGTGCGCCACCGAGGACCTGGCCGCGGCACCGGCCTTTCGCGCCCTTCGGCGGCCGCATTTCCCGCGCCGGCTCATTGCCCCGTTTCAGCGACGCCGAGCTGCGGAGCCTACTGGCCCGTCGGGACGAGGGAAATGGCTCGGAGATACCCGCTCGACGAGTCGAGTACGGTGCGGCACGATACCTCGGACGCGGAGCGCGGGTAGCACTGGCGTGTGAGGGTGCGGTGATAAAGATCCAGCCGCGGAAGAAGTAGACGCTTGGCGCGCGGATCCGCGATTCGTCAGGTTTCGGCCGCGTCTTCGAGACGACGGCCGAGGACGGCACGGTCGGCGTGGTGAGGCTGATCAGGGAGCAGCCGGGCGCCGACCGCGAGCTCCTCTTCGAGAACGTGGCTGGCGTGCCGAACGTCGTCCCGATCATCGACGGCGAGATGGCGGACGACTGGGCGATCGCCATGCCCAAGGCGGAGTGCTCGCTGCGCGCCGAGATCGAGACCGCCGGAGGCCAGTTCAGCGAGGACGAGGCCGTGCCCATCCTGATCGACGTGGCGCGCGCCCTGGCCGAGCCGGGCGCCGGGTGGTCCACCGCGACCTCAAATCCGAGTATCAGTGGGCGCCGAGCGACTCGGCAACCTGACGCGGCGTTCGACCAGCCGACCCGACCGCGGGATACGATTGATCGGTCACCGCGCCGTTCCGACCGCCAGGGAGCCCGAAGCCGTGTTGCTCTTCCTCGCGTTGAAGGTCGTCCACATCGCGTCGGCGATCGTCGCCGTCGGCTCGAACGTCACCTCGGTCTTCTGGCTCGATCGGGCGGGCCGCGACCGGGACCGGCTCGTCTGGGTGCTGGGGGGTGTCCGGCGGCTCGACAAGCGGATCGCCAACCCGGCCTACATCGTCGTCCTGCTGTCCGGGATCGTCATGGTGGTGACCGGCGGCTATCGGTTCGGCCAGGGCTGGATCGCGACCGCGATCTTCCTCTACGTGCTCACAGCGGCCTTCGGAATCTTCGCCTTCACCCCGGCGGTCCGGCTCCAGCGGGCCGAGGCCGCCGCCGACCCGACCTCCGCCGCCTACGCTCGGATCGCCCGGCGGACGTGGTGGTACAGCTGGCTGACTACTGGCGTGATCGTCGTGATCATCATCCTGATGGTGACGCAGCCATTCTGAGGCGAGCGGCGGCAAGGATCCGCTCCTCCTGACTCACCGAGCGGACGCTGGCCTCGTGGAGGATCCGCCAGAGCTGGCTGCGGCTGATCGGCTCATCCGGGTCCGGACCAGGTGGGCCCGGAGCTTGGTCAGGCTCTAACTCGTGAACGGCTCGCCCCGGTCAGTCGGTGGGGCGAGGGCGACCCTCACGATCTCGGTCCGGGCGTCGAGATCGATCTGGCGCGGTCGGGCCCCGCCCAACCGAGGGTCCAGGGCTGGGAACCTCTGCTCGTTGAAGGGGTGGATGAAGGCGGCCATATGCGGTCGCGCTGGCCTGGAACATCGAGCTGATCTGGCTGACGCTCTATATCAGCCTTCGCGGTCGAGAGCAGGGACGCTGGTATGGGCCCCGCGCTTGATCTTCTTGGTGGTCAACTCGGCGAACCAGCGTTCGACGAGATTAAGCCAGGAGCCGGTAGGTGGGCGTGAAGTGGAGGTGGAACCGGGGGTGGCGCAGCAGCCAGCGGTGGATGGCCTGAGGTCTTGTGGGTGGCGTAGTTGTCGAGCACGAGGTGGATGGCCAGATCGTCGGGCACCGCGGCCTCGATCCGCTCCAGGAACCGCTTGGAACTCGCTCGCCCGGTGCCGGTGGCGGAGGGAGCCGATGACCGTGCCGGTCGCCAGGTCGACCGCGGCGAACAGGCTGGTGGTTCCGTGGCGGACGTAGTCGTGACTGCGCCGCTCGGGGGTGCCCAGGAGCGTCGGCAAGATCGGCCCGAAGCGGGCAAGTACCTGGATCTGGGACTTCTCGTCGACGCACAGCACGACCGCCCGCTCGGGCGCGCCTTGTCCACAACGCTCACCACCCCGGCTTTTGACCGGCGCAGTTTGCGGTGGTCTGGGACCTCCCCCTGCAGGGCGATCCCGGAGGGCCTCCCTCCATCTCTGGTACAGCACTGCATCCGTTGAGTTCGACGTTCTACATCGATCTCTCCTTTGCGTTCGTGGCACACAATCGTCCGCATAACGGACGAGGCGGTCGTTGGCCAGCCCTTGGCGTCGCTGCCGTTCACGGGCGTGAGATGGGCGTTCGCCGTCCACCGCTCGACGAAGAACTCGTCGAGGACGGAGAGGGCGATGTTGGCAAGCAGCCGTGAAAGGATGCCGCCCTGAGGCGTGCCGGCGACGGTCTCTCGCTCGATGCCATCCCCACTTAAGGATGCCCGAGCGAAGGAACGCCGTCACCAGGCTCAGGACCCGCCTGTCCCCGATCCGCCGACGCACCCGGCCCATCAGGGCCCGGTGGTCGATCTCGTCGAAGCAGGCGCTGATGTGGCCTTCGAGGACCCACTCGTAGGAGTGGGAACCGAAGAAGTGGACCTCAGCGATCGCATCCTGGGCGCGGCGGTTCGGGCGGAAGCTGTACGAGCACGGCGCAAAGTCCGCCTCGAACATCGGCTCCAGCACGAGTTTGAGCGCAGCCTGGACCACGCGGTCCCGGACGGTCGGGATGCCCAACCGGCGGCGCTTGCCGCCGCCTTTCGGGATCATCCGCTCCAGCACCGGCACCGGGCGGAACGTGCGGGCCGAAAGAACGGCCCGCAGCTCAGCGAGGAAGACCTCCTCGCCG
Source organism: Chloroflexota bacterium (assembly GCA_003152165.1). Classification (GTDB taxonomy): domain Bacteria; phylum Chloroflexota; class Limnocylindria; order Limnocylindrales; family CSP1-4; genus Palsa-1033. The sequence goes on along the minus strand of PLZO01000119.1, from coordinate 131 downwards.
CGCTCGACGATGGAGCGGACGGTCTCACCGTCTACCCCGGCCGAGCGCGCTCCCCGGTTGGCCCGGACCCGACGCCATGTGCTGAGGAGGGTCGCCGGGTCACAGACGAGGTTGTACAGGTCGTCGAACCG
>PLZO01000120.1 GCA_003152165.1 Chloroflexota bacterium | reverse complement strand
TGCGGCAACCGTCGCCATGCACTGACTCCAGACTGTCTGGTTTCCGGCCGTCGCCTCGTCTTAGCCAAGCGGGTCGTAGACTCGCGCTGATGGACCAGACCATGGTGACGCTCCTGATTGCAACGGGCGTCGCCAGTGCTTTGATCGCGGGCGCCTACCTCGCCGCTCGGGCTGCTATACACGACGCGGATGCAGCAATTTCGCGCCGCCGCGCGAGCGCCGCACCGCGGCACCCGCTTTAGAGGGCACGACCATGACCCCCGAACAGCGTGAACTGCAGATGATCGAGCTCCAGCGGACTCGGACGATCCTGCTCGGCTTGCTCAACGTGCTGGAGGCCCTCGGTTGAGCGTCTCGCCTCCGGCCTGGCCGCCGTTCGTGCCTCAACGCCCGAGGGATCAAGGGAAGGGCCAAGCTCGCCGCCTATCCGGCCCGATGGAGATCAGCCGAAAAGGCTAAGCTGACCGACATCGCCGAAGACTCCCCGCCGGAGGTCATGCATATCCATCGTGAAGGGCTTGGGGGGCTGAGCGGCCCAGAACTGACGGTCATGACCGAGGGCGAACTAGCAGCGATGCGCGCCGAGGAAGGGATGACCGTCGTTCAGCGCGTCGGCCGCTACTGGGAGGCCATATTCCCCGGCTTCTACCAGCCAGTTCATCTGCTCGGGCGATTCAGGCCCTCCGAGGTGAAGCGGCCCGCCTTCTTCTGCTGGGGATACAGAGCGGCCCTCTACGAGGACGACGCCAACTTGGCCAACGGCTCCGTACCCGTGCACCTCATGACCAACGTCAAGCAGTTCACCGAGGCTACGCTCAGCCGGAACCGCCGAGGTGATCTTCGGCGGTGCAGGCAGCATGTCGAGTTCCGGCGGCTGCAGGACCCCTCCCTCCTCGTCGAGCAGGGCTATGAGGTATTCATGTCGGCCCGACGTCGCGTGGATTACTACTTTCCACACCTGACGGAGGCCGAATACCGCAAGCGCATGGAGCGCAGAGCCAAGGATGAGCGGAGGCTGATCCTGGCCGGCCTGGTCGACGGCAAGCTGGGCGGATACCTTGAGTCTTATGCCGTGGACGACACTCTTTACGCTCACGAGCTAGTCGTCGCCACGGAGGTGGTGCGCACGGGCATCGGGACGGGGCTGTATGTCGAGACAATCGAGACGGGCGTGCGCGCCGAGTCCATCCGCGACGTATGCCTCGGCCTGCACACGCCTGAGCGCGAGGGCATCACCACGTTCAAGGAGGGTCTGGGGTTTCCCATCGTCAACGTGCCCGCGCGGAGCGCCATCCCCGCTCCGATCGGAGCCTATATCAAGGCTCGCCGTCCCGCGGTTCATTACCGCTTAACGGGCGTCCGGCCAGGTGCGATCGCGAAGACCCTCGAGTAGTCACCGGAGACCGTACACGCGATGGCAGATACGACGGTCGGCAGCAACCAGCAGGAATGGTGGACGGAGTACTACAGCAGGATGTACTCGGCCGCACCCACTGCGTGGCTTGACCTCTCAAACGAAGAGGTCCAGGCGCAGATCTTTGCTGTCGCGATTGAGGCTGCAGGTGCTATTGAAGGTCGTCGCTGTCTCGACGTGGGTTGTGGGCACGGGCAACTGTCGACCGGCCTCGCCGGTCTGCGGGCCATTCAGGTGGTGGGCGTGGACATCATTCCTGAGACGATCATTTCCTGCCGGGAAAAATACCCCCATATCCGCTGGGAGTGCGGAGGCCCTTCCGACCAGGTATTCGTCGAGTCACTGGGCACCTTCGACCGAATCTTTCTCGTCGAAGTCCTGCAATACGTCGACTGGGAATCCACGTTGAGGACGCTCTGGGACAGTGTTCGCCCAGGTGGTCGGATCGTGGCAGTGGTCCCGAACAAGGACAACGCGATCGTTCAGAACACCATGGCGAGATTTCACGGCATGTATCTTCCGCCCAGCCCTTCCGAGCTGGCGGCGCTCGTCGCGTCGCTGCCTGATGTTGATTTCCGTGCCTTTCGCGGCATCGACTTCCAACAGGATCAGCGGCTGGTTCCATACCTCGCATCCCCGTGGGTCACGACGGGAGAGCTGCATAAGCCGGCGAATCGCCTGAACTTCGCCATAAAGAAGGAGAGCTGATCGGGCACTCCTCGGCCGCAGGCCCTTCTCCCGGGCACAGTTGGACGGGCGCCCAGACCCTAATAAGGTTACGAGCGCGATAAGCTCAGTCTGGGCTGGGGCCTCGGCTGCCGGGTGGTTTGCTCGCCTCCTCGAGGCCAGTCGCGAACCGACGGGGGAAGTCGATCTCTGAACGATCCTGGGCCGCAGCCACGTCTGTGCGCCGCAGTACCTGTGAAACCGTCCGGGCCAGGATGCGAATGTCCAGTCCCAGACTCCAGTGGTCAACGTACCAAACGTCGAGCTTCAAGCGATCCTCGAACCTGGCGGCGTGCCGACCGTTGACGGCGGCCCATCCTGTGATTCCCGGCCGGATCTCGTGGCGCCGCCTTTCTTCAGGAGTGTAGCGATCCAGGTATCCGACCAACAGCGGCCGAGGGCCAACGAGGCTCATTTCTCCGCGCAGAACGTTCCACAGCTCGGGCAATTCGTCGATGCTCGTCGACCGGAGGATCCGCCCAATCCGGGTGACCCGTTGCGCGTCGGTTTCGTGCCAGACCTCGCCGGGCAGGGGCGAGCGCATCGTTCGGAACTTGACGATCGTAAACAACTCCCCGTGGAGGCCGGGGCGCTCTTGCCGAAAGAGGATCGGGCGACCCTGGGTGATGACGACGGCTAGAGCGGTCCACACAAGCAAGGGCGCCAGTAGCGTCAAGCCGACGATCGCGCCGAGCACATCCATGCTGCGCTTGACCACAAGCTCGAGACGTCTCTGCGCGATCATGCCGAGTCCCCGCCCCGAACTGCCTGGTCCGCCGACGGACGCGCGACGGGAGTGTGTCATCGTACGTCCCGAACCGCTGGGCGGGCAAATCGGCAGCGCACCTCCGGTCTTCTAGGCCATGCAGCGGTTCAGGTGGAGAGTCGGCTTCATAGAACGTCGTCGAGTTATGGATGCCGACCCACGTCGAGCCACCTCGACAACCAGCACAATGGTCCAGCGGTTAGGCACGTTGGCGATGCCGGCCTCGTTGGTACGTATGTGCTCGCGGCCGAGATGTGACGCACCCAGGTCGGCCAGGGCCTACCTGCCGACGGCGCGGCGGAGGTCGCGTCCCTCCGGGTGAAGCTGCTCGGTGCCCTGGCCTTGCAAGAGGGTCGGCTGTCGCGCAGTGAAGAGCCGCTCATCATGGAGCCAGTCGGGAACCCCGATTTCTTCAGCGACGAGCTGATGACCCCACGCCGAAGGGCCACCCCTTCGCGGGGCCGCGCCTGACGAAGCCGCCGACGCCATGACCGATGGCGGTGCGGACTGGTCCGATGGGGTCATGTTGCCCACTTGACCCAGGGGTCCAAGATGGGCGTCCGCACGGAATGATGCTCGTGAGACTCGCCATCGTGCGTTCCCGGCGCCCATCGAGGTCGGCCAGGTTCGCCGGGATCCTGTCCGGGATCCTCATGTTCACCCTCGCCGCCATGGTCTCGCCGGGCCATGCCCTGGGCGCGTCACCCCAACCCGTGGCGGCCCCGGCGGGGCCTGCGCTGACGACGCCCAGCCAGCCTTCGCCCCCCCCGGTCGCGCTCCTCCCCGGGCTCGACGTGAGCCGCTGGCAGACCACGGTCAACTGGCCGCAGGTGGCCGCAGCCGGCGAGCGGTTCGTAGTGATGAAGGCCACGGAGGGAACGGAGTACGTCGATCCGATGTACGCCACGAACCGGGCTGGGGCGATGGGCGTGGGCATCCCGATGGCCGCCTATCACTTCGCCTCGCCCGATGGCAGCCCCAACGAGGCGGTCATCGAGGCCGACCATTACGTCGCGGTGGCCGGCCTGACCGCGGGCAACCTGCTACCGGCGCTCGACCTGGAGCAGACCGGCGGATTGAGCGTGCCCGCCCTCCAAGCCTGGGTCCGGAGCTGGCTCGATGAGGTCACCGCCCAGCTCGGCATTGCCCCGATGATCTACGTCAGCCCGATCTTCTGGATGACGAGCATGGGTAACGACACGAGCATCCCCCAGGCCGGCTACAAGGTCCTCTGGATCGCCAACTGGGGCGTCACCAGTCCCACCGTTCCAGCCGCCAACTGGAACGGCAACGGCTGGACGTTCTGGCAGTACACGGACTGCGGGAATGTGGCCGGGATCACGGGCTGCGTCGACCTCGACTGGTTCAACGGTAGCGATCTCACGCCGGTGACCTACAACCCGAACTTTGGCTTGGTCGCGGCACCGACCGGCCAGTCCGTTACCCGCGGCGCGAGCACGAGCTTCGCGATCGCCATCAACCGCAGCGAGTTCGTGCCGCCGGTCACCCTCAGCGTGACCAGTCCGATGCCCGATGGCACGACGTACTCGTTCAGCCCCAACCCGGTCACGGGCTCGACTTCGACGCTTACGATCACGACCTCGAACGTGCCGACAGTCACCCCAACCGGGATCAGCACGCCCACGATCAGCGGCGTCGGCGGCGGCCTGAGCCGGACCACGGTTGCCAACCTGACGGTTCTCGCCGCCCTGCCCGATGCCCCGACCGGCGCGGCTGCCACGGCCCTCGATGCGTCCGCCCTGGTCAGCTGGACGCCGCCGGCCAACGACGGCGGTGGCACGATCACGAGCTACACTGCGACGGCCGCGCCGGGCGGCCAAACCTGCTCGGCCAGCAGCCTGTTGTCGTGCACCGTCAAGGGCCTGGCCAATGGCACGGCCTACACGTTCACCGTAGCCGCCACGAACGTGTCGGGGACCGGGGCCGCGTCGAGTCCCACGGCTCCAGTCACGCCGATCCCCTCGATGATTGGTGCGACGTACTTCGCGGTCACCCCCAACCGGCTGGTCGACTCGCGCAGCCACCTGGGGCTCAGCTCGATCCTCAAGGCCGGCGTGGCCGGCACGTTCCAGGTGACCGGCCGCTCGACCGACCCGAACCTCAACATCCCCACGGGCGCGATCGCGGTCACCGGCAACCTGACGGTCACCGGCCAGAGCGCACCGGGCTATCTCGCCCTGACGACCGTGGCCACGAAGGCGCCCAAGACCTCGACCCTCAACTTCCCGCTCGGTGACAGCCGGGCGAACGGGGTGACGATCCCGCTGGGGACCGGGGGTACGCTCGGGATCACCTACGTTTCGAAGGCCGGGGCGACGACCGACGTCGTCTTCGACGTGACCGGCTACTTCCTCGCCCCAGGCTGACCTTGGCTCGGGCCCGCGTGCGCCGAGCTAGCTGTCGTTTTCCTCGGCCTTGGTCCCGACTAGCTTGGCCGGCGGCATCCGGCGCCCCCAAGACCTTCTTCGTCACCCCGCTGTCCGGGTGACCCTAATCCAGAGCCAACCTGCCGCGCTCCCCAGGACCACCCCCACGGCGAGGCCGGTGAGATTGTCCACCACATCGGCGCTGGAGCACGAACGGTTGAGGAGCGTCAGCAGGCCCTGGAGGACTTCGATAACCGCAGGGAGGGCAAGGGCGCCGGCGAGCAGGACGATCTTACCCGCGGATCTGGGCAGCAGACCGATGACGAGCCCGAGGGGCAGGCACAGGAGGGCATTGAGGCCCGGTTCACCATGGAGCGAGAGCAGCTCGGCGAGCGGCGCGAGGCTCACCCGCGAGAGATCGCAGAACGTGATGCCCGGCGGCGGCTCGAAACTGCCGGTATTGGGCGTCAGGGTGGCGGCGAGGATCGCGCCGATACTGACCACTAGGCAGAACGCCAGGAGTCGGTTCGCCCGCAGGGCCGTGGCGACGCGCCCCGCGGCAAGCAGTGCGATAACGAGGCTTGCCGCAACTCCCGGCAGAAACCCAGGCACCTCGCTCAGAAACCCGCGCACAGAGCCTCATTCTCGGTATGAGACGGCCGACGGGCGTCGAGATGCAAACCGTTCCCCGCCATACCCAGCCGTCACCCGCGCGATTGACTCGCGCCTTGGGTAGGGTAGCGAGCGAGGCACCTCGACGCGCGCCGGGCGGAGGCGTGACAGCGAGACGGCCGTCGCCGCCGGTCTCGACCGGTGTTGCTCAGGAGCCGAGACGCCATTTCTTGCTCCTATGTCAAGCAGCGGCGGCAGCTGCGGCATCGCGAGCATCCTGGGTCGCCTGGTCAACGGTCATCCTGCGAAAGACCTCGTCGCTAATCCGCCGCCGGAGGGGGCTGATCGACCGAGCGTCGTGGGCTCGTTGCCCGGTTACCCCCCGAGCCGCGGGATGACGAGCTTGGCCAGAGCCGTACCCAGGCCAACCCGACGTTGTGGCTTGCGCTGGGCCTGGTCCCCTTGGCCAGCGGCCTCGCGCTGCTGGCGTTCGTGGCTCGCCGTGGACATGCCCAGCGATCGGAGGGTGGTTGAACAACGACGAGGGAGGGCTTCCCTTGCGTTTGATTTCTTTCCGGGGTAGTTCCAGTGACCGGCCGTCATCCGCTGGGCGACTTTGAGGAGGTCAGCGCGGCGGCGGGCCGCGAGGCACCAGGGGCGGCGGCGAGGCACCCAGGGCCGGCGGCATGTCGGCTGGTGCAGGTCACAAGACCAGATCGTCGGGCGAGTCGTCGAGATTGCGATCCCGGATTCGCGAGGGATCGTGGCCTCCTGCGCCCCGTCACATCCG
>PLZO01000032.1 GCA_003152165.1 Chloroflexota bacterium | reverse complement strand
CCCACGAGGGCGGTGATCTGGCCTTCCCGCGCGTCAAGGCTCACCTGCATATCGATTGGAGCGGACCCGTAACCGCAGGTGATCTGGTCGAGCTTGAGCGGGGTCATGCCGGCCTCCCTCGGCCTAGGTACGCTGTCACCACCGCGTCACTTGCTCGGTGATCGGCCATCGAACCCACCGCGAGGGCCTTGCCCTCGGCCATCACGACGACCGGCTCGCACATCCGATCGACCACCCCGAGGTTGTGCTCGACCATCAGGAAGGTGATCCCCTGGCTATTGAGGCGCCGGATGTGTGCTTCAAGCAGCCCCATCAAGGCTGGGTTGATGCCAGCCATCGGTTCATCGAGGAGCAGGAGCCTCGGGTGGGCCATGACCGCGCGGGCTAACTCGAGCAACCGCTTCTGACCGCCGCTTAGGGTCACCGCGAGGTCATTGCGCAGCGGGTCAAGCCCGAAGATTTCGAGCAGCCCGCGGGCTTCTTTCACGAGCGCCCGTTCGGCCACCGCGATCTGGCGCCGTCGGAAGAGCGCCCCAGCGAGTGACTCGTCGATTCGTCCGGTGGCCGCCACGAGCAGGTTCTCGAGCACCGTGAGTTGCCGGAACTCGCGAGAGAGCTGGAAGGTGCGGATGAGGCCCGCCCGGGCAAGTCGATCCGGCGACCATCCGCCGACATCGGCGCCGGCATAGCGAACTGTCCCGCGCTGCAGATGCAGTGCGCCCGCAACAACGTCGACCAGGGTGGTCTTTCCGGCCCCGTTGGGACCAATGAGTCCACAGATGACGCCCTCGGGCACCTCGAACGTGCATCCGTTCACCGCCTGCACGCCGCCGTAGGCATGAACCACCTCGGTCACGGAAAGCAGCGGCTCAGCCACCCTTCGCGACCTCCTGAGACGTATCGGCCGCGGGCTTGCGAGCTTCAAAGTAGCGACGTCGCCGCTCGGGGATGACCCCTTGGGGTCTGAAGTAGAGCACCGCAATTACGAGCAGGCCGATAAGGATGTTGCGGGTAGCCCCGATGAGCTCCGGGTGGTCAGGGAGCGTCGGCAGGAGTCCCGTTCCTTCGATGATCACGATCCGCACGAGAAGGGCGCCCAGAACCGCGCCGAAGACGTTTCCGCGCCCGCCCACGATCAACGCCGAGAAGATGATGACGGTCTCCACGATGGCCCAGGCGTTCGGGCTCATCGCGCTCAGGAACTCGATGGTCAGCGCCCCGGCGACGCCGGCGTACAGGCACCCAATCGTCATGGCCGTCAGGCGCAGGCGCACGGTGCGCTTGCCAAACGCCGCGGCGACGTCCTGATCCTCGCGGGTTGCGCGCAACGCCCGCCCGAAGGGCGATCGTTCGATGCAGTAGGCGACCGTGAAGAGGATCGCTAACACCACGGCTGCGATTGGGATGAAGACGAAGACGTAGTCGTTGGGATTGACGCCGAGCTGCGTCTCGAAGGGTTGGGGTACCCCGATCAACCCTTGCTGGCCGTTGAACAGGCCGATCATGTTGCTCGTCACGCTCCAAGCGATCGTCCAGACCGCCACGAGCACCATGGCCAAGTAGTCGCTCCGGATGCGCCGGATGGCGAGCAGGCCAATGAGGAGCCCCATGACTCCGGCCGCTGCGGCACCGATCAGGAGATCGAGCGGGAAACCGAGGTTGAGCCCGAGGATCCACTGGAGCCCTGGTTGATTCGAGGGAGGCAGGACGGCGACGCCGGCGAAGTAGGCTCCGATGGCCATGAAGGTGATGTAGGAGAAGTCGAAGATTCCGGCCATGCCAAACGTGATGTTGAGGCCAAGGGTCAGCACGCAGTAGACGAGGAAGTAGACGGCGAGGGTGGCCAGGTAGTAGTTGAGATCGTGTGGCACCGCGACTACCCTCTCTCGAACAGGGACATCAGCCCGGCGGGGCGGACGAGCAGGACGCCCATGAGAACAAGGAAGGCCACGTCCAGCTTGTAGGCCGACGGGATGAAGACGGCCGACACCTCCACCACGAGCCCGATCACGAGCGCTCCCGCCATGGCGCCGTAGGGCCGCCCGATGCCCCCGAACACGACGGCCGCGAAGATGACGAAGAGGAAGGTCACCCCCACGTTCGGGTCGAATGAGGCGACGTTCAGGGCCAGCACACCCCCCGCGAGGCCGGCGAGCATGCCCGACAGGACCCAGACGATCGTCGTGATGCGCCGTGTGTCAATGCCGGTCACGGCGGCCAGATTCTTATCATCGGAGATGGCGCGCATGGCCTTGCCGAGCTTGGTTCGCGTCAGGAGCAGGTGGATCGCCACCATGCAGGTCACCGCAAGCGCGATGATCCCGAGCTGTTGGACCGAGAGGATGAAGGGGCCGAGGTTGATCGGCGTGTCCGTGCCGACGTTGTAATTTTGGAAGTCGCCTCCCCAGATCGCCAGGATCAGGTTGGAGAGGATGAGCGAGACCGCGAACGTCACGATGAGGATGTGGAACGTCGGACCCGAGCGCCTCGTGAACGGCTCCAGCACGAACTGGCTGATGAACAGCACCGGGATCGCCATCAAGAGGGCCCCAACAAACAGGGCCGGCCAGAACGGCCAACCCAGGCCCACGTTCAGCGTCCAGGTCAGGTAGGCGCCGAGGGTCATGAAGTCGCCGTATGCGAAGTTGACGTAGTTCGTCATGCCGAACTGGAGCGTCAACCCGACGGCGGCGAGCGCCAGAATCGACGCGGTCACGAGCCCGAATCCGATCGAGTTGAGGAAGAGCTCCATCAACTCACCCTCGCCGAGGTCGGTGCCAGGCGCAGCGCCATCGTCATGCGTCCGGTATCCGGGCTCCCGTCGCGGCCGCGATGATTGCCCGCAGCAGCGGCTCTCGTGACGTCGTGGAGAGGACACATCCGGGGGCGACGATCAGCCGTCGACCGCCCGTCTGCGCAACGGCATCCTGAACCTGCCCCGCCACGTCGGCCTTCGCACCCCGGACGAACAGCTCCCCGCGGCTCAGTCCGGCCATCAAGCAGCGCGTCGTCTGGTGCAGCGCCGCGGACAGTGACGGCAGCGTCTCTCGATCTTCCCAGCTCACGATGTCGACCGGATAGCGATCGGCCAGGTCGAACGAAGGTTCGAGGCCATGGAGGTGCAGCATGAGCAGCCAGGAACGCGCGCGCAGCGCCTCGAGCACCCGCAGGTCGTAGGGCTCGCCGAGGCGTGCGTACGTGGCTGCAGGTGTGCCACGGTTGGCCAGCTGCGTGGCGAAGTAGAACCCGTCGGCGCCGGCGTCCAGGCAGGCCTGCCCAAACGCGATCACGTCATCGGCGAGCTGCGCGAGCACCGTCGTCGCCAGAGCATCGTCGGCCACGAACGCGTCGTCCAGCGCGCCGCCGGAAAGCTTGGCGGCCATCGTGAGCGGGCTGAAGATCGTCTGCACGATCGGGACGTCGGGCCCGAGGCTCGCTCGGACCAGGCGCACGACCTCGACCTGCTGGGCCAGGGTGCCTCCCTCAGGCGAGACACGCGGCAGCGTCGCCCAGTCGCTCAGCTGCGTGATCGGGCCGGCGACATAGAAGGTGGTGCCAATCTCGTCGTCTGAAGGCCTGATTTCGACCCCGTAGTCGACGACCGCATACATGCCCGTCGGCATCAGCTTGACGATGTCCACGTCGAAGCGCCGGTAGAACGCTTCAGTCTCTTTAGCCAGGAGCTGGGGCGTGTGATCGCGGCCAGGGAAGTGGTGCCAGAAGCTCACCGGAGGCCGATCTGCGTGCTCGCCGGCCAGCGTCGCCTCCAGCCGCTCCCGGTGCGTCATCGGCCCTGGCAGGTCGCGCTGTCTAGCGACGTCGCGACGGTCCGTCGGTCCTTGGATACCCATCTGCCTCGCATCCTCCTCGTAGCGCCGCATGTTTGAATGGCCACCAACCTGGGCCGGCTCTCTGGATTGCCCGCCCTACGAGCTCTCGCCTCGACCCACGAGCACGGCGCTGAGCGCCACCGGCAGCGCTGGCCACTGACGCGTCTCCGGGTCCGGGCTGTACTCGCCGGACGCAGGATCGAGCCGGTAGGCCCAACGTGGTCCGTCAGTCACGATTGCTTCGAGCGCGCGGCATAGATACTCGACGTCGTCGCGGGTTGTGCCGATACCGAAGCTGGCCCGCACCGCTCCAGGGACTCGGCCCTTGTTGCCCGCCTCGATCTCGTGGCGGATGTGAACGGCCTCGTCGTCGTCGACGTGCAGGAGGTGGAGCATGAGCGGGTGCGCACAGAAGCAGCCGTGCCTGACCCCGATGCCGTACTCGGCACTCAGGATCGCCGCGACCTGGCTGTGCCAGTACCCGCGTACGTTGAACGCAAGGATGCCCAGCCGAGGCATGCCTCCGTCCCAGAGCGCGTAGAGCTCGACCCCTGGGAGTGCGGCGAGCCTGCGTCGCGCGTACGCCGCCAGCTCGAGTTCCTCGGCAGCGAGCCGGTCCATGCCGTAGCGTGCGAGCGACCGACAGGCAGTGCCCATGGCGACCGCGCCAACGACATTGGGCGAGCCCGCCTCCTGACGCTCGGGCAGCGAGGACCACAGGACGGAATCGAGCGTCACGAAGTCGACGGCTCCGCCCCCTCGGAGATAGGGGGTGCCGCCCGAGAGCAAGTCCGCAGGCCCGACGAGCGCGCCGACGCCAAACGGCGCATACATCTTGTGCGCCGAGACCGCGAGGAAGTCGACGCCAAGATCCTGCAGGTTGATCGGATAGTGCGCTGCGAGCTGGGCGCCGTCGAGGAGCACCCGCGCCCCGTAGCGGTGCGCAAGGGTTGCAGCGTCGCGAATTGGCCACACCTCGCCCGTGACGTTCGACGCTCCAGTAATCGCGACGAGCCGGTCGGCCCCCGACGAGCCACGAAGGGCCGCCTCCAACTCGTCGAGCGCGCGCCCCGGACTGTCCGGTGCTCGCAGGTACGTCACCTGCAGGGAAGGGCGGCGCCACGGCAGCATGTTGGCGTGGTGTTCGATCTCGAACGCCAGCACCTGGGTGCCCTCGGGGAGGGCCGAGGCGAGCAGGTTGGTGGCGTCAGTTGTGTTGCGCACGAAGACCACGACGTCCGTCGAGCGCGCATGGAAGAACTCGCGGACAGCCTCGCGCGCGCCCTCGTAGGCCGCGGTCGCGACTTGCGACTTGAACCCAGCGCCCCGGTGGACGCTGCTGTACCAGGGCAGGAACGCGTCCACAGCGTCTGCAACTTCCGTCAGCGCGGCCGTGCTGGCCGCATAGTCGAGGTTGACGTAGCGACGGACCCCTCCCGAGACAAGCGGGACCTCGATGTCGGCCCCAACCAGCGTCGGAGCGTCGATGCGAGCGGGTCGCTGATCGAGGCGTCTCATGGCCGGCCGGCGAGCATCGCGCCCATCCCGATCCGGGCCGAGAGGATGTCCGGGCTGGCAAGCAAACCGTCCAGGATCATGCGCTGCGACGCGCGCGCCTGGGCGATCGCGACGGCACGCGCGGCGTCGGCGTCTCCGGCCTTGATCGCGGCCAGGAGGTCCTCGTGCTCGTGCACGATCTCGAGCGCCCGCGAGGTGTACAACAGGCCTATCCGGAACAGACGCTCGAGCTGGTGCAGGGCCTCCTCGAGCGCGCTGGCCAGGCGATCGTTGCCGCCGGCCCGGGCAATCATGCAATGGAACGCCGTGTTGCGCTCGAGGAAGTCGTCGACGCTCGCCGGATCCTGCTCGTGGTAGCTCGACTGGCACAACTCCTCCAGGGCCTGGAGCTGCGCGATGTCTGCCAGCCTGCTGGCGGCGAGGCTGGCGGCTTCGCTCTCCAGCAACCCCCGGAAGGCGGTCAGTTCCATGGTGTCCTTGAGCGTCACGGGGGCCGCCCGACAGCCAGACCGGGAGTCGATCTCGACGAGCCGCTCTCGGCGGAGCTGCGCGAGTGCCTCTCGCACGGGCGTCTTGCTCAGGCCAAGTTCGGCTGCCATCTGCCCTTCGGTGAACGTGCCTCCCGGCGGGATCTCAAGCCGGATAATGCGCCGCTTGATGTGCCTATAGGCGCGGCTGGTACGGCTGACGTCCGCGTCTAATATTTCACTGGCCATTCGCTGGCATTGTTCCTGGGCGTCACGGCCATGTCAATCCCCATTCTCGGGGATATCAAAGGGCGCGTACCGACGGCGTTTCGCCGGAACACGGTGCGTTAGCCGGTCCCTCTGGCCGCTCGCACCTGGGAGTCTTTCCGGCGAGTCATGCCGGTAGCACGACATGGTTTCGCTCCGGCTCCTGAGCACGGTGCCACAGCGCTGGGGCGTTCCGGCCTTCCGAGCTGCATGTCGCGGGTTCGAGACCCGTCTCCCGCTCCTACTCCCCTCGTTCGTGCTCAGGACGACACGATAACTGCAGACGGGTGTGTGGCCGATCAGCCCTAGCGGATGCCGGTGTCGTAAGTAACGTCGAGATTGGCCGGCGATCCGCCTGCGGTCACCGTGAACTGGATCGGCCTGGCCGTGCCCATGAGACCCACGACCGGCTGGGGCGTTAGGAGGTAGCTGCCCGGGGGCAGCGGGATCGCGAATTCGCCGTTGGCATCACTGGTGGCACGTCCGACCTCCGTGCCCCCTGCGTCGGTGACGACCAGGACAGCCTTGGCGACCGGTCGGTCGGCACATGCCGGATCGGGCGGCAACCGTTGGACTGGGCAAATCGGTCCCGCGACAACGCGGCCGGCTACGCTCACGATGAGCGGCCGGAGCGTGGCGGGGACGCCGGTCGATCGCGGTGTTGCGCGCGGCCGAGGCGTCGCCGCCGGCCGGGGTGTGGCCGCCAGCGAGGTGGAGCCTGGTCCGGTGTTGCTTGGTCGGACCGGCAACTGGCTGGCGCCGACGATCTCGGGCGGGACGCCAAGCGCGGTGACCGTTGCCGTAGGACCCGGCAACGCCGTTGTGGTGGCCGGCATCGCGGAGTCCCCGGCGCCCGCGGACGTGCAGCCGGCGAGCAGCAGAACCAGAAGCAGCGCGGTCACAGCGATGACCGTCGGGCTGCGGCCGGAGTTTGACTGCGTCATGTGTGCATAGCTATCCGCTATCGGGCGATGGTCCCCGACGCGTCGTCACTCGATCCGCGGCCCGAAGCACGCTCGGCCTCTCCGTCCCGGACGGAACGGTTCGTTTGACCTGCGCCTCGGTGAGGATGACAAGCGTTCGGGATCGACTCCGCGCTCGTGGAACCTCCGAGGACTCCATGCCCTCGCCCCAAGTGCGGAGCATAACCCATGGCAGGCAGGGACGGGGCAGGTGCCGAGGACCAAGACGTTACCCGCGCGAGGCGGACCCCCCGACTTGCCCGTCGTCTCGCCGATCAGCCGCCACTTCAGGGGAATCCTCGTACCCTGAGGACGCGCGGGAGTACTCTGGGTGCCTAGCGCCGGTCTCGGCCCATCCGGCGGGGTCGTCGGCGCCCCGTGGGAGGGTGGAATGCGCGGATCGAGGGGCCTTCTCACCGTCATCGTCGCGGCGATTGCGCTGCTCGCTCTGGCGCCGGCCGCCGGCGTCGATGCGGCCGCGCCGTCCGGTGCGGCGTCGTTGCTCGCGGCCCCCACGGGGCCCGGCTACGACATCTCCTGGCCGCAGTGCGGCGGTTCGTACCCCGGCACCCCGGCCTTCGGCATCGTCGGCGTGAACAAGGGGATCGTGTTCAGTCCGAACCCGTGCCTCGCGAGCGAGGTGACATGGGCGGGAGGGACGAGTGCCGCGCTCTATGCCAACACCGGGAACCCCGGACCCAAGCTCTCAACCCACTGGCCGACGGGCCAGACGATCCCCCAGGTCTGCTTGGCCACGAACTCCGATAGCGCCGCGTGCGCGTACGACTACGGGTACAACGCCGCGGCGGACTCGTACCACGACGCCGTCTTGGCCCTTGGCCCGTCGGCAAGTGCCGGAAGCCCGTGGTGGCTCGACGTCGAGACCTCGAACAGCTGGCGGAGCGACGTCACGCTTAACGTCGCCGCACTGTCCGGTGCGGTCGACTACCTCGGCAGCGTCGCCCACGTCGCGGGCTTCTACTCGACGAGCTACCAGTGGGGCGTGATCACCGGCGGGACGACCACATTCAAGGCGTACCCGAGTTGGGTCGCCGGGGCAGCGGACCCGGCGGGCGCGAGCGCGAACTGCGCCGGCCCAGGGTTCACGGGGGGCGGTGTCACCCTCGCCCAGTACCCCTCAGGCGGGTTCGACGCGGACCTCCGCTGCTCGACGGCCGC
The DNA here is from genome assembly GCA_003152165.1 of Chloroflexota bacterium. Lineage (GTDB taxonomy): Bacteria > Chloroflexota > Limnocylindria > Limnocylindrales > CSP1-4 > Palsa-1033. The sequence continues at coordinate 1,707 of PLZO01000032.1, read as the reverse complement.
CCCGGTCCTCACGACGATCACCGTCTCGCCCGCGAGCGCCTCGGTGCAGACCGGCAAGACCGAGCAGTTCGGTGCGACGGGCTATGACCAGTTCGGCAGCCCGATGAGCTCGCAACCGCCGTTCACCTGGTCGGTCAGCGGCGGCGGCACGATCGGCAGTACCAGTGGCCTGTTCACCGCCTCGACCGCCAGCGGACCGTTCACGGTGACCGCGGCGAGCGGCAGCGTGAGCGGCACGGCCAGCGTTACGGTGACGGCCACCCCGGCGGACTTCTCGCTCTCCGTGAGCCCGGCTTCGGTATCTGTCCGGCGCGGTAGCACCGCAATTTACACCGTGACCATCACGCCGTCCGACGGGTCCTCCGGATCGGTCACCCTGAGCCTCAGTGGGCAGCCTTCGGGTTCCACATTCACGTTCAACCCCACCGCCACCACCAGCACGTCGACGCTCATCGTGCGGACGTTGGGGTCGGGGCCACGCGGCACGTTCACGCTGACCGTCACCGGGAAGAACGGATCATTCACGCATTCCGCGATGGCGAAGCTGAGCGTTACGAGGTAGGCGACACTCCCCAGGTCCCGGCGGCCCAGACAGGTAGCGCTCTTGGGCAGGTCCGAACCGGAAGCGGCGAAGGTCCAGGTCCGCTCAACCGTTCTGCGGTGGGAGACTATCCAGTTGGAGGGAGGAGCCGCTCAATGCGTCGCCGTGGTTTGGTCGCACTCACCCTGGCCATCGTGGTCGTGATCTGGCGCCAACAGCTAGCCAGCATCCGCGTCATCCGCTGGCTCGACCAACGGAGCGGTATCGATGGGCCGTCGGGCGCGCGCATCTACGATGCTCTGCTCGCGCCCCTCGCCAATTGGTTGTACGAGCGCGTGGCAGCGGACGTCGCGACGACCTTGGGCGAGCGGGTCGCGCCCACGATCGTCGACGTAGGCACGGGACCGGGCCTGCTCCTCATCGCGATCGCGGCGCTTTGCCCGACGGCCACCATCATCGGGATCGACCCGGCGGAGCCCATGCGCGCCGCGGCAGGCCGGCGGCTCGCCCGCGCCCACGTGACTCACCAGATCAGCGTGATCGCTGGGGCGGCTGAGCACTTGCCCCTCCCGGATAGCTCGGTCGACCTGGTCGTCTCGTCGTTGGCCTCGCACCACTGGTCCGAGCCGGCGACGGCGATCCGGGAGCTCCTCCGTGTCCTGCGACCAGGCTCCTGTGCGCTCGTGTATGACCTGCGCTTTGTGGGCTTCACCGACCGCGAGCTCGATGCTCTGGCCATGCTGGCCGGGGTTGAGCGGGCCGCCATCACCCGTCGGACGCTCCGGGGTGGCCTGCTCCGCCTGTTTGCCCAGGTCACGCTCACGGCGCCCGGCGTGCCAGTCGGGGACCGACAGCACCCGCATCGCACGCCGTCGCGGCGAACGTAGGAGGGTCACGGCGCACACGCCCCTGCTGACTACGTGAGCCCCCTGGGGGTGACTCAGCTCGAGGGTGGCTGACTCGGCGACATCGCCAGCACATTCCAACTGACCCTGATCCCTCGCGGGTCGCCTCTCGACGAAGATACGGATTCTCTGCTCGATGTCGCAACGCCGCGTCGGTCAGGCTGCTCGAACATGACAATCTGCGGCGCGAGCCGCCCCCGGATCAGGCGGGCGCGGCAGCGGGCTCGGGGGCGGCTGCCATGAGCTCGAACTCGATGTGGA
>PLZO01000163.1 GCA_003152165.1 Chloroflexota bacterium | reverse complement strand
GTCACCCGGAACGAGCAGCGGTAGGCGACGCCTCCCGGCGGTTTGTTGGTGTAGACGCCGTCGACCTCGACGAAGGCATTGTCAAAGTCATACGAGCCGGTGATCACGTTGAACAGGCCGGCCGGGAACTTCGAGGGATCGGCTGCGGCGTCGGTGTAGCCGTGGTCGGCGACCGTCTTGACCTTGAGCGAGGTGATCTTGCCGGCCTTCGTCGCGCCCAGCTCGGCGTGGATGTGATAGTCGCGAGCGAACGAGTCCGCCTGGAGGTTCTCCGAGCGGTCCTCGATCCACTTGACCGGCTTGCCCGTGGTCAGCGAGGCGACGACGGCCAGGACGTAGCCGGGATAGACCGGCACCTTGCCGCCGAACCCGCCCCCGATGTCGTGGGTCTTGACCCGGATGTTCTGCTCGGGCAGGCCTGAGACGAGGGCCAGGACAGTCCGGATCGCGTGGGGAGCCTGGCTGGTCATGTGCAGGGTCATCTGGCCGCGGGTTGCGTTCCAGTCGGCGATGCAGCCGCAGGTCTCGATCGAGGCGACGTGGATCCGGGGGATGTAGATGTCCTCGGAGACGTGCACCTCGGCCGCTTCCATGGCGGTATCGGTGGCGGCCCGGTCACCCGACTCCCAGTGCCAGATGTGGTTGTTGGCCTTGTCCGGGCCGCGATCCGGGCGGAGGACAAAGGCGTCCGGTTCGAGCGCCTTGAACGGGTCGACGATCACCGGCAGCGGCTCGTAGTCGACCGTGACCGCGGCCACCCCGTCGGCGGCGATGTAGCGGCTGGTCGCCACGACCGCAGCGACCTCCTGGGCCTGGTACATCACCGTGTCCGTGGGGAGGACCATTTGCTTGTCGCCGGCCAGGGTGGGCATCCAGTGGAGGCCGGCCTTCTCGAGGTCGGCCCCGGTAATCACGGCCAGGACGCCCGGGATCTTGAGCGCCTCGGAGGCATCGATGCCCTTGATCGTGGCATGGGCGTACGGGCTCCGGACGATGTCCAGCCAGAGCATGCCCGGCAGTACGACATCGTCGATGTACTCGCCTTCACCGCGGATGAAACGCGGGTCTTCCTTGCGCTTGACGGAGTGGCCCATCCCCCCGACAGCGGCGGTGGTCTGGGGCGTTTCCTGGACGCTTGCGTCGGCCATCGTGGTTGCCCTCGCTCAGCTGACCGCGGCCGGCTCGGCCGGCGCGTCGGTGGAGGCGGGGGCACGCAGCTCGGTGGCCGCCTGCTCGATCGCCTTGACGATGTTGACGTAGCCGGTACAGCGGCACAGGTTGCCCGCGATCCCCTCGCGGATCTCGGTCTCGGTCGGGTCCGGATTGCGGGCCAGGAGCCAGGACGCCTGCATGATCATGCCTGGCGTGCAGAAGCCGCATTGCAGGCCGTGCTGGTCCCAGAACGCCTGTTGGAGCGCGTGCAGCTTGGCGCCGTCGGCCATGCCTTCGATCGTCTTGATCGAGCGGCCTTCTGCGCTCACGGCCAACATCGTGCACGACTTGGCGCTCTCGCCGTCGATGAGCACGGTGCACGCGCCGCAGTTGCTGGTGTCGCAGCCGATGTGGGTGCCGGTCAGCAGGAACACATCGCGCAGGAGGTGGACGAGCAGGAGGCGGGGCTCGACGTCGGCCTCACGCACCTCCCCGTTGACAGTGAGCTGGATGTGCTGGGTGGTCATCAGTTCGCTCCTACCGCTGGGCCAGGGCACGGCCGGCCGCCGAACGCAGCGCCCGGACGACCATTTCCTTGACCATCGCTCGTTTGTACTCGACCGGTCCGTGAGCGTCGGTGCCTGGGCGGGACTCGGCCGCGGCCGCCACGCCGGCTGCCTGGAACGTCGCTTCGTTGGGCTCCTGTCCGACGAGGGCGGCCTCAGCAGCGGTCGCCGCGAATGGCGTCTCGGCGACCGCCGTCAGGCCGATCCCGGCGGCTGAGATCCGGCCATCCGGCCCGAGTGAGAGCTGGGCCGCGACGCCCACCGTCGCGAAGTCGCCGGCTCGGCGCTCGAGCTTGGCGTAGGCGGCGCCCGACGGTCGCGGGGCACGCGGGATGATGACCTCGGTCAGTAGCTCCGTCGGCTCGATTGCGGTCTGGAACGTGTCGATGAAGAAGCTCCGGGCCGCCACGGATCGCTCGCCCGAGACGCTCTGAAGGACGACGGTCGCGCGGGTGGCGATCAGGACGGCCGGCCAGTCCGAAGATGGATCGGCGTGGGCGCAGGAGCCCCCGATGGTGCCCCAGTTGCGGACCTGTGGATCGCCGATCCCGCCGGCGGCGTCAACCAGGAGCGGATAGCCGTTCTGCACGACCGGGTTCTCATGGATCCGACGGTGCGTGGCTCGACTCCCGATGCGCAGGCCGTCGGTCGTCTCGATGATCTCGTCGAGCCCGTCGATGTCGTGGATATCGACCAGCAACGTAGGAGAGGCAAGACGGAGCTTGAGCAGGGGCAGCAGGCTGTAGCCACCGGCCAGGATCTTGGCGTCGCCCTCGTGATCGACCAGGATCTGGAGGGCCTCATGCATGGCCGCCGGCCGGACGTAGTCGAATTGAGCCGGGATCATCCGTCCTCCTTCGCGTCATCGGACGGTCGAGCTTCGAGTCATGAAGCGGCGCACCGTCTTGCCGGCGACTCAGGGCGAGTTCCCGGGCTGTTCGGCGGTCGGGTCGGCGGCCGCGGAGACCGGGACTGGCGCGAGGGTCGCGCCTTCGAGGATAGGCCGGGGTCGTTCACCCGTCAACGAGGTTTCGATTCGGAAACCTGTGTGTCAATGGGCAGCAATCTGGCCTGGCGATCGAGCTGGATGGCTGCGCGCTCGGAGGAGGACAGACCAGCCACCCGGGCGGCCTCGCGCACGAACCGTGCGAATACGGCGGCGCGGATTGGGTCACCAGGTTTCAGCGTCAACCAGCGTGCCCGCTTGGTCTGGCCCGCCCCATCGAGTTCTCCCAGCGGGTCGGCCAGCAGGATGCCCTGTGCGAAACCGAGATGGATGTGGATCGCCTCAGGCATGATCCAGGCGAAGTAGGCCGTCCGACGTCCGATCGGCAGGTCATAGCCGATCACCCGCCAGCCCGGCCGGACCGCTTCGATCGCATCAGGAGCGGCTCCGCGGACAATGGCCCGAAGCTGTTCCGCAAGGTCGATGATCGGATCCGGATAGCCGGACGGGAGAGCCTCAGGCGGGATCGGGCCCTTGCGCGCACCTACGGGCGCCAGGTGACGACTCCGATTTCGTTCGTCCCTCGGCCGGAGATCACCCAGCCACCGGCCTGCTCCATCGCGAGCGCGTCGAGTGCCGCCTGGAAGCGGGCTTCTCTTGCCCCCGCCGGATCGATCCACAGCTGGCGCCGCACGAATCCTTCGAGGGCCGCACGCGAGTCGAACTGGCGGCCCTCGTTGGCAAGCTTGACGACCTCGATCGAGCGACCACGGGCGCGCAGCACCTCGATGAACTCGGGCAGGGCCGGCAGGCTCAAGCGGAACTCGTCGTGGACGAGTGGCCAGAACGGATCCGCCGCGGACGCGGGAACCCGATCCATCAGGACGGCGACGCAGGTTCGCCGCGCGGCGGCCTCGAGCGCGTCGACGAAGGGCCCGATGGCCTCGATGTCGTAGCCGACGTGGGCGATCAGGACGACGTCCGCCGGATCTGCGTCCCCGCCAGCGGGATCGGCCGGTGGCCAGCGCGCCTCAATGGTCCGGACGTTCCGGATGGCATGCTGAGCGGCGATTTCGCGCAACGACGCGAGCATCGACGGCGACGCATCGAGGGCCACGACGTCCCCGCCGGTTGGCTCCAGCGCGCGGGCCAGAGGCAGGGCAAACCGGCCAGCTCCGGCGCCCACGTCCAGCCATCGGTCGCCCGGTTGGACCTGCTCCAGCAACGCACCGAGGACGGGATCATCGATCCGGGTCGGGTCGGCCCGGAAGAGCGAGCGGACAGGCGCGTAGAAATCGCCGCCGTCGGGAACCTCGCGGATCCGCTCGACCTGGGCCCGATTCGCCTCCACGCGCGCGGCCCAATTCGTCTCGACGATCCGGGCGAGATCGGCGGGAGTGTCCACGTCGGGATTCTCGCCTGGAAGCTCCACCTCGAGGACGAGCTCGGGGTGCTCGCTGATCAACGGCCCGAACCCGCGGTCGCCTTCAACTTGGGCGGCGAGGGGCCACGCCCGCTTCAGCAGCAGCGTCGGATTGGCCCCTCCCCCGCCCGCGTAGCGCGGGATCACGATCGAGCGACCTTCGGGTACCTCGGCCGCGAGGAGCGCCCGGATCACGGCGGCGCTCGTTCGGGGCTGATCGCCGAGCAGGACGAGGGCCGCCTCGAGCGCCTCGGCCGGGTCTTGGGCGAGAGCCACCAGCCCGATCCGCACCGAGCTCGACAGCCCGCGTTCGGGCGCGGCGTTGCGCACGACTCGGGCGCCCCTGGCCATCGCGATCTCCTCGAGCTCGGTCGAATCCGGTCCGACCACCACGATCGTGGCGGCCAGTCCAGCGTCGCCAATCGTCGCCAGGACGTGATCGAGCAACGGCCGGCCGTTCAGTTCGGCAAGGAGCTTGCCACCGCCGAAGCGTGCCCCCGCCCCCGCCGCCAGGACCAGAGCCGCAGTCCGCGCCGGATCAGTCATCGAGCGTCTGATCGCGGCCCGTTGTGGTGCTTGCTGCGATGAGCATGCAACACATCCCGGCCGAGAGCAACCGGCGGGTCGGCACGATCAGTCACGCTTGAGCGCGCTCGCGCATTGGCCGGCCGCTTCCGCCGCGGCGCTCGGCAACCACCTCGGCGATGATTGCCAGGGCCATCTCGGCCGGGGCTCGGCCGCCGAGGTCGAGGCCCACGGGTCCGCGCAGACGGTCGAGCTCGGCATCGGTCAGCCCCGCCTCGCGCAGCCGCGACCGACGATCGCCCTGGGTCTTGCGCGAACCGACTGCGCCGACGTAGCGACAGCCGCGCTGGAGCGCCTCGACGATGGCTGGTTCATCGAACTTGACGTCGTGGGTGAGGACCGCGACCGCGTCGCGCGGCCCGAGGCCGATCTGCTCGGCGACCTCGTCGGGCCAGCCGACGATCAGCCGGTCGACATCCGGGAAGCGGGCCGGCGTGGCGAACGCCGCCCGGCCGTCCACGACGATCGTCTCGTAGCCCAGCTCCCGGGCGAAACGGACGAGGAACCGAGCAACCTCGACCGCACCGACCACGACCAGCCGGGGCCGGACCGGGTAGGCCTCGAGGAACACCTGGCGTCCGCCGATTTCGACGGTGCTCGATTCGCCCCGGTCGAGTGCGTTCAACGCCGCCGTTCGCAGGGTTGAGTCGGCGGCCGTCGAGCCCAGCGAGCCGGTCAGCCTGCCGTCCTCCGCCACCAGGATCACCGTCGCCGGCGCCTCGCCATGGCCCGCTGGTGCCGCCCCGAACTCGGCCGGCGGCGCGTCGTGGGGCAATGGAATCGCGACGCATATGCCTGCGTCGCGAGCCGCTCCCACGATCTCAGGCCGAACCCGCGGCTCGACGAGGACATCGATCGTGCCGCCGCAGGCCAGCCCCACGTCCCATGCCTGCTCGTCGCTGATCCCGTAGCGAATCACCCGGGCGAGGCCGGCTGCTCGCGAGCTCTCGATCTGTTCGAAGGCGGCGCCCTCGACACAACCGCCGCTGACGGATCCGGCCAGCCGCCCGTCGGCCGCTGCAAGGAGCACCGCCCCCGCCGGACGCGGCGCTGAACCGAACGTCCGCACGACGACGGCGCGCCCGAAGTCCACCCCTTCGGCCTGCCAAGCATCGACCGTATCGATCAGTTCGCGCATCTCGTTCCTCGAATTCTTTCAGGCTTGCTGGACCAGGGGCCGGGCGGTGGTGGCCAGGCCGGCGTCGGCCGGAGGCACGGTGGCCATCCGTCGGACCTCGGGCCGGAGGCTGACGATTCGGGCTGGACGTGGAGCACCCGCCTCGTTCCGCCGCGAACCAGGCTGACTGTACCCGGCGGTCAGTCCAGATCCAGGGCTTCGCGAGCGTCGATCGGCCTCCCGCCGAGTCGACGCGTCCGACAGGAGCACGCCCAGCCGCTGGAGGCTGGCGATGGTGCCAGCCGGCACGAAGTCGTCGATGTAGGGCAAGGCCGCCGACATCCCCGCTGCGAGCGGTTGATAGCCGGGGGCACTGGCCAGCGGATTGAGCCAGATCAGTCGGTGGCAGCTCCGCTGGAGGCGGGCTGTCTCAGTCGCCACGAGCTCCGGATCGCCACGGTCCCAGCCGTCACTGACGACGACAACGACGGCACTGCTGCGCAGGACCCGCCGGGCCCAGTGCAGGTTGAAGGTCCGGAACGACTCGCCGATCCGCGTTCCACCGGACCAGTCGCTGACCGTGAGCGAGACCCGGGTCAGCGCTCGATCGCGGTCGCGGTCGCGCAGCAGCCGGGTCACCCGGGTCAGGTGCGTCCCGAACACGAAGGCCTCGGTCCGAACGGCCGATGCCGCCAGGGCCTGGCTGAAGCGCAGGAGGACCCGGGCATGACGCTCCATCGAACCCGAGATGTCGCAGATGACGATGAGCTGCCGTGGCCGGCGGACGGGCCGGCGCCAGACCCAGTCGAGGACGTCGCCGCCGGTCGCCAGGCTGCGCCTGAACATCACCCGGGGCGCCACCGTTCGGCCATGATGGTGGAGCTCGCTGCGCCGGGTCCGGCGGCGCTCGAGGTTAGGCAGGAGAAGGTCGATCAGGCGCTCGGCGTCGCGCAGCTCGGCGGCGCTCATCCGGTCGAACTGCTGGTGGCGGTCGACCTCGCCCTGGCCGTAGGCCAGCTCCGACACGGCCAAGCCGTCCACCGCGCCTTCTTCGTCGGCGTCCTCGCCCTCGTCGACGGAGCGCGGCGAACCCTCCGGGGTCGACTCGCGGATTTCCTGGCTCAGGCTGCCGTCGTCGACGCCCTTCGTCTCGTCCTCGGCCTCGGACTCCTCGCGCGGCGGCTGTGCCGGCAACGGCCCGTCCTGTGCCGGCAACCGTGTTCGGCGTGCCCGCCAGAAGCGGTCGAAGACGATGTTGTAGACCTCGATCTCGTCGCGGCGCCGGACAAAGACGGCCTCGCCGGCCGCCCGAACCTGCTCGCGGTCGCCGAGCTCGATGACGCCGAGCGCCCGGCTGAAGTCGATCGCGGCGCCCAGGTCGGTGGCCAGGCCGGCCAGACGCAGCTCTCGGGCGAAACGGACGGTCCGACCCAGGAAGCGCCGGCCGTCAACGGCGGAATCGTGGGGCAGGCCCGGCGCGACCAGGGGCACGATCCACGGCGGGGCCCCAGCGGTCGTCGCGGGGCCGGTCCTCGTCACGCGCCGTCTCGCCACGGCTACGCGCCGGGGGCGAGCTCCTCGAGCATCTGGCGGGCGGTTTCGCCGCGGACTCCGCGGACATCCTCTTCGTACTTAAGGACCACTCCGAGCGTGTCGTCGACGACCGCCGGAACGAGCTCCGCCGCACCCAGGGCGAGCAACGCCGCTGCCCAGTCGAGCGTCTCGGCCACGCCGGGCACCTTGGTCAGGTCCGCTTCACGCAGGCGATGGACGAAGCCAACGATCTGGCGGGCTAGGCGCTCGGGCGCCGCCGGCACCCGGGTGAGGACAATTTCGAGCTCCCGATCAAAGCTCGGATAGTCGATCCAGTGGTATAGGCAGCGCCGCTTCAAGGCGTCATGGACCTCGCGGGTTCGGTTGCTCGTGAGGATCACGCGCGGCGTCAACTCGGCCCGGATCGTGCCGATCTCGGGCACCGTCACCTGGAAGTCCGACAGGATCTCCAGGAGGTATGCCTCGAACTCCTCGTCGGCTCGGTCAATCTCGTCGATCAGCAGGACCGGGGCCACCCCCTCGTGGGCGTCGAGCGCCTGGAGGAGCGGTCGCCGGATCAGGAACTCGGGCCCAAAGATGTCATGAGCCGTGGCCCGATCGGCTTCACCACGAGCCTCGAGCAGCCGGATCTCGAGCATCTGGCGCGGATAGTTCCACTCGTAGACGGCGCTCGTGACATCGAGCCCCTCGTAGCACTGGAGCCGGATCAGCGGGGCGCCGAGGGTCGCCGCGAGGACCTTGGCCAGCTCGGTCTTGCCGACGCCCGCCTCTCCTTCGAGGAGCAACGGACGCTCGAGCTCGAGTGCCAGGAAGACCGCCGTCGCCACCGAGCGGTCGGCGATGTAGTCCCGGGTGCGGAACGACGCCTGGATCGCCTCGACCGAGGCGGTTGCGGCAGGCCTGGCCGGGCGGGCGGATCGGACGGTGGACTGGGCTTCGCTCATGACCGGAATCTACCGCCGCGCTCGATCAGCCGTCGGGCGCATCGAGTTGCCGAGCATAGGCCGGGAATCGAAAACGCATCGAGCGGGTCAGGACGCCGCCGTGGCCGAGACCCGCGACGAGGCCGCGCGAGACTCGCTCGCCGGTGAGCAGGCGGGGCAGGATCAGATCGGCCGCGGTCGCCTTCGAGTAGGCACCGCATGTCGGCAAGCCCAGGATGTCGACCCGGCCGATTCGGGCCAGCCAGAGCATCGAGCCGGGATGGGCGGGCACGCCGTGGCGAACCACCCGCCCGCCGAGCTGCGCGATCGCCATGAAGAACGGATCGGACGGATCGGTCGACGCGGAGCCGGCGGTGAGAATCAAGTCGGCAGCACCAGCCCCGGCCAGGAGCGCTCCCGTGACCGCGTCCTGGGTGTCCTCGACGTAGGCGAAACCGACGAGCGCCGAGCCGAGCGACTCGACCTTCGCCCCCACACTCGCCTCGAACCGCACTCGGGCCGGGGCATGGAGCGACTCCTTGACCACGACCGCGACTCGACGAGGAACGAACGGCGCCACGCGGACGAGCCCGCGCCGGCCGATCAGCGCCTCAGCCTGCTCGAGGATGCCCGTCGCAATCAGGTGGGGCGCGATCTTGGCGCTGGCGACAAGCTCACCGGCCGCCACGACCTGGCCGTCGTACAGGCTGAAGACCTCGAGCAGGTCGATCCGGTTCAGTCGCTCGAGCAGCCCGATCCGGACGTGGACGACGCCGGCCGCCGCAGCCCGCAGATCGACCCGGCTCTCGGCCGGGCCGCGCTTGGTCAGCCCCCCGCCGGCAACGAGGTTTGCCAGGCGCATGGCCGCCTCGTCCTCGTGCACGTCGTCGATGTCCGGTAGCAGGACGGTCAGGCCGGCCCGGCCCAGATCGCGCCGACCAACCACGGCATCCGGATCCACGCTTGCCAGCGCCTCAAGGTCGTTGGCAGACAGCCGCCGACCTTTCGGCCAGCGCGTTCCCGCGACCTGCAGATCACGGGTCAGGACCGCGCCAACAAGGCCTGCTTTCGGGCGTTCTCCAGGTATGAGTCGCGCGATCCGCACGCGTTAGTCGGTCAGTCGACCGCGGCGAGTGCCGCTTCGATCGCCCGACGGGTATGGACCTCGGCCATCACCGCCCGGTATTCGGCATTCGCATTGAAGTCCGAGCTCACCACCTGGCCGTCCGTGGCGTGTACTGCCGCCGCCCCGATCGCGGCTGCTCCCCCGTCGCTGCCGACCAAGGCCGCCTCGACGGCGGCTGCTCGATAGGCAACCTCGCCGACGCCGGTGATCGCAATCCGGGCATGGCCGATCGAGCCGCCGTTGCGGCCAACCACCGCCGCCACACCGACCATCGAGTAACCCGACGCCGGCTGCTCGATCGCGCGATAGGCCATCCCGGCACCCGGCGGGGTCGCCGGCAGCCGAATCTCGGTCAGGATCTCGTCCTCGGCCAGGTCGGTCGCGAAGGCGCCCTGGAAGAAGCCGTCGATGCCCACGACTCGTTCGCCGTTGCCGGACCGGATGACCACGGTCGCGTCGAGGGCAAGCAGGATCGCCGGCAGGTCCGAGGCAGGATCGGCGTGGGCAATCGCACCGCCGAGGGTGCCCCGGTTGCGGACCTGGACGTCGCCGATCAGCGGAATCGCGGTCGCCAGGATCGGATGGTTGCGGGTCGCCAGCTCCGAATCGAGGACACCGCGATAGGTGGCCAGGGCGCCGATGGCCGTCGCGCCGCCGCCCAGATCGCGGATTGCGCGCAATTCGGCAATCCGGCCGATATCGATGAGCTGGCCCGGGCTGGCCAGGCGCAGGCGCATGAGCGGCAGGAGGCTCTGGCCGCCGGCCAGGACCTTGGCCGAGCCGCCACTCCTGGCGAGGAGCATGAGCGCCTCGTCGAGGCTTGCCGGCCGGGCATAGTCGAAGGCAGCCGGGATCACGAGCGAGCCTCCTTGTCGTGCATTGCACGCCAGACCTTCGGGGCAGTGAACGGCATATCGAGGTGGCGGATGCCGAACGGGCTCAGGGCGTCGATCACGGCATTCGCGACGGCCGCTGTGCTGGCGATCGCGCCAGCTTCGCCAACACCCTTGACCCCGAGCGGGTTGACCGGTGACGGGGTAACCGTCTCACCGAGCTCGAAATGGGGGAACCACGATGCTCGCGGCACCGCGTAGTCGAGCATCGAGCCCGACAGGAGCTGACCGTCATCGCCGTAGACGGCACCCTCCCAGAGGGCCTGGCCAACGCCCTGGGCGATGCCGCCGTGGAGCTGACCATCGACGATCATCGGATTGATCTTCTTGCCCACGTCGTCGACCGCGACGTAGCGGACGAGGTCGACCTTGCCGGTCTCCTCGTCGATCTCGACGACAGCGATGTGCGTCCCGAACGGCCAGGTGCAGTTCGGGGTGTCGTGGTACACGGTCTCGTCCAGGTACGGCTCCATGCCCTCCGGCAGGCTGAACCCGAGGTCGAGCGCGAAGGCGATCTCCTGGAGGGTCTTCTTTTTCTCGGGCGAGCCCTTAACCCTGTACTCGTTGCCCTCGACTTCAATGTCGTCGACGGAGGCCTCGACCATGTGCGCGGCGTAGTGGCGGGCCTTCTCGCGGATCTTGCCGGCGGCCTTGACCGCCGCCGCACCACCGACCGACCCGGTCCGGCTGCCGTACGAGCCGTAGCCGAAGGGCGTGCCCTGGGTGTCCGAGTGCTGGACGACGATGTCCTCCATCGGCAGGCCCAGCTCCGAAGCGATGATTTGCGAGAAGGTCGTCTCGTGGCCCTGGCCCTGCGGCTGGGTACCCATCGTCAGGACGACCTTGCCGGTCAGGTGGACCTTCAGGTTGGCCGATTCCCACATCGCCGCACCCCAGCCCTCGCCGACCGCACCGATCCACTTCGAGGGAGCGACGCCGCACACCTCGATGTAGGTCGACAGGCCGAGGCCGAGGTACTTGCCTCGGGCACGGGCGTCGGCCTTGGCCTTGTCGAGCGAGCCGTAGCCAACCGTCTTGAGGGCCATGTCCATGGCCGGCTCGTAGTTGCCCGAGTCGATGTAGATCTTCTCGCCGTTGACCGCCGTGCCCAGGCCCGACGGATTCTCATATGGAAACTTGTCCGGCGCGATGAAGTTGCGCCGCCGGATCTCGGCAGGATCCATCCCGATCTCGTCGGCGAACAGGTCCATCGCCCGCTCGATGACGTAGGTCGCCTCGGGGCGCCCGGCACCGCGGTAGGCGTCCACGAAGGTCGTGTTCGTGTAGACCCCGGTGACCTCGCAATAGACGTTGGGGATCTTGTAGCAGCCGGACAGGACCCGGGCATAGAGGGTCGTGGGGACGCCCGGGCCGATGGTCGACAGTCGGCCGCCGAGGTTCGCGTAGGTCTTCACCCGGAGGCCAGTGATCTCACCGTCGCGGGTACCCGCGATCTCCAGGTAGGTGATGTGGTCGCGGCCATGGGTCGTGCTCTGGTAGTTCTCCCGCCGGGTCTCGACCCATTTTACCGGGCGGCCACCGGTGAGCTTCGAGGCGAGCATGACCAGGGCCATGTCGGCGTAGCAGAAGATCTTCGTCCCGAACGCGCCGCCGACGTCCGGCGCGATGCACCGGACCTTGTGCTCGGGGATTCCGGTCACGAACGCGGTCAGCAGGAGCCGCTGGATGTGCGGCGTCTGGCTCGACATCCAGACCGTGTACTCCTCCGTGCCCGGGTTATACAGGCCGATGTCGCCGCGGACCTCCATCGGGTTGGGGATGAGCCGCTGGTTGACAATCCGCTGGCGGACCACGACTTCCGCCGAATCGACCGCGGCGTCGGTGCCCGCCTTGTCGCCGACCGTCCAATTGAAGACGACGTTGTTGGGGGCGTTCTCGTGGAGCTGCGGCGCACCGGCCTCGGTGGCCTTCTCGGCATCGACCACGACCGGCAGCGGCTCCCACTCGACGACGATCGCCTCGAGTGCGTCGACGGCCTGGGCGGCTGTCTCGGCGATCACCGCGGCCACGCCCTCGCCGGTCCACTTGACGCTGTCGG